>NZ_JAYGID010000136.1:0-66095 GCF_034931685.1 Synechococcus sp. CCY9202 | reverse complement strand
GCGGCCCACCGCCGCCACCGCCACCGCCGGTGGGGGCCACCCGCGCCCCGATCGGCTTCGCGGCCCTGGTGATTGCCCTGGTGCTGCTGGCCCTCGGCCTGGGCGGCTGCATGCAGGTGCGCAGCGACCTCCACTTCGAAGGACCGGGTCGACTCCGCCTGGAGCACCATCTGCGCAGTGACAGCGGCCGCATCACCCCCTGGCAGCGCCAGTTCGCGCTGGCCCTGGAAGCCGAGGGTTTTCGCCACGTCCGCAGCGGCGGCGAGGAGCAGCTGATCGGATCCGTCCAACCGGCCTCCGCCGCCCTGGCCCAGCTGGCCCGCAACCTGGAGCTCGCCTCTCAGCTGGGTGGCGTCCCCCTGCCGCCGCCCCAGCTGGTCCTGCGGGAGCGCAACTGGGGCCTGGGGGTGCGGCAGGAGCTGCAACTGGAGCTGGATCTGCGCAACCTCGCCACCGTTCCAGGCCTGGATCTGGGCCTGAACCTCGCTCCGGTGCGGCCTTCGGCCGTGCGCCTGTCCACCCCGCTGGCCACCCGGTCATCGCGGCAACCCGGAGGTCAGCTCTGGCCCCTGCAGGCCGGGGCCCTCAACAGGCTGGAGTTGCGCTGCTGGCGCTGGAGCCCATTGGGGCTGGGCGGCGCCTCGATCCTGCTGCTGCTGGTGCTGGTCTCCCTGCTGCAGTGGCTGCGGCGACGGGCGGGCTTCGGCTGGCCGGAGCTGCCGGCCTGATCGATCTCCGGAACCAGCCGCGCTCAGAGGCTGAGGGGGTCGGGATCGATCGCCAGGCTCACCCCGGCCGGCAGGGTCTGGCGGAGCTCCGCCTCGGAGGGCAGGGGCAAGGGTGTGCCCGCCGGTCCATGCAGGAGCAGTTGCCAGCGGCTGCGCCCCGCCACCCGGGCGACTGGAGCAGGCGCAGGCCCCACCAGCATCCAGCCCGCCGTCAGGAGTGTGGGGCGCAGATGCTCGGCCAGGGCGGAGGCTGCCGTGGCCGTGGCCGTGGCGCTCGGCCCGGCCAGGCGCAGCAGGCAGGCGCGGCTGAACGGCACCAGGCCCGCCTGGCGGCGCAGGGCCAGCTCCTCGACCAGAAACTGCTCGTAGCGCCCATCCACCAGGTGCCGGATCACCGGATGCTCCGGGCAGTAGGTCTGCACCAGCACCTCGCCGGGTCGCTCACCACGGCCGGCCCGGCCGGCCAGCTGCAGCAGCAACTGCAGACTCAGCTCGCTGGAACGCAGATCGGGGCGATGCAGCAGCCCATCGGCGGCCAACACCGCCGCCAGGGTGACCCGCGGAAGATCCATCCCCTTGGCCAGCATCTGGGTGCCCACCAGCACGTCGGCGTCACCGGCGGCGAAGCGCTCGAGCAGGCGGCGGTGACCGTCGCGGCCGCGGGTGGTGTCCCGATCGAAACGCAGCACCCGCAGGCCCTCGAGCTCAGCGGCCAGCTGCTCCATCACCCGCTGGGTGCCGGCACCGAAGGGCTTGAAGGCAGTGGAACCGCAATGGCCGCAGCGATGGCTGATCGGGCTGCGGTGATCGCACCAGTGGCAGCGGAGCCACTCATGGCCGGCGCCATCGGCACGGGCACTGCGGTGCACGGTGAGGGCCACGTCGCAGTGGGGGCAGAGCACCACCTCGCCGCAACTGCGGCAACTGAGAAAGGAGCGGTAGCCACGCCGCGGCACCAGCACCACGGCCTGTTCACCGCGTTCCTGCAAGGTCTGCAGACGCCCCATCAGGGCCCGGCTGAGCAGGCGTCGATGCCCCTCGACCAGCTCCATCCGCATGTCCACCACCCGCACGGGCGGCAGCGGCCGGGCCCCGATCCGCTCGGGCAGGCGCAACAGCCGGGTGTCGGCGGCCTCGCCCTGGCAGCGCAGCCAGGTTTCCAGCGACGGCGTGGCACTGCCGAGCACCAGCCGCGCACCAGAGCCAGACAGCCGCAGCCGGGCCACATCGCGGGCGTGATAGCAGGGCATCGGACTCTCCTGCTTGTAGGAGTCGTCGTGCTCCTCATCCAGCACGATCAAACCGAGACGGGGCAGCGGCAGAAACACCGCCGAGCGGGTTCCCACCGCCACCAGGGCCACGGGCTCGGCAGCCGCCTCCAGACAGCTCCGCCAGACCCGCACCCGCTCGGCGTCGCCCATGCCGCTGTGATATTCGAGCACCTGCGCGCCGAACCGCTGGCGGCAACGGTCCAGCAACTGGGGGATCAGGCCGATCTCCGGGGCCAGCAGCAGCACGCTCTCCCCCCTGGCCAGGCAGGAGGCCGCCGCCTGCAGATAGACCTCGGTCTTGCCGGCCCCCGTCACACCCCAGAGCAGCAGGGCCTGGGCAGGGGCCGCAGCCTCGATCGCCGCGACGGCCTCCTGCTGGGCCGGCGTCAGCCGATGCCCGCCGGGGTCATCGGACGAAGACGAGGCAGGCGGTGGGCAACGGCGCAGCAATCCCCGCCGCTCCAGGGTGCGCAGAACCGCCGGCGAACAGCCCTCCACCGCCTGGAGGGCCGTCAGTGGCAACTGGCCTCCCCCCTCGGCCAAGGCCTGCAGCAAACGGCCCTGCCGTTCGGTGGTGGAAACAGGAGCAGCCGGATGCTCGGCCGGCAACGCGACCCAGCTGCGTGCCAGGGCCCGGGCGGCGGCCCCCACCGAGGCACGGCTGAGCGAAGTCTTGCGGCGCTGGCCCAGCCAGCCGGCCGGCAAAGCGCTCTTGAGGGTTCGGAACAGACTGGTGTGGCACTGATCGGCCACCTGGGCGATCCAGGCACGCCAGCGTGGGTCTACGGCGGCGGGCTGCAGCAGCTCCAGCACCGGCTCCAGGGTGCGGCCCAGAAGCTCGGGGGGAACCTCGACGAGGGTCTCCACCACCAGACCGCCATGACGCCGACCCTGCAGGCGTACCGCCACCAGATCCCCTGGCCCCAGAACGAGCCGATCGGGATTGGCATAGGTGAACACCTGCCCCTCCCGACCGGCCTCGAGCCACACCTGCACGAAGCCTTGCACCAGATCAGGGGCGTCAAAAACGGACAGGGAAGTTGCGGCTGTCTCCCTGTCTTCTTAAGATAATGGCGTTGAGCAGTTTCAAAGCTGCTGTCGGAACCCGACAGAGTTCCGTCCAGAGGGAAGACCCGAAGTGCAGGACCATCCTTGAGATCAGGTCCTCCAGGTCTGCGACCACCCCTGACAGCACTGTCTCGGCTCCGTTCTCCATCCTCTCCCCCATCGGTCAGGTTCTCAGCCTTCGATCAGGTTCCCCGCACGTCCTGCGACCGGTCCGCTCCAGCGGTTCGGTCACGCCATGCTTCCAGGCACCGTTATGCCTGTGGAGCCGCAGTGACGGTCCGGCCGGCAGTTCTGCTGCCGCATCCTTCCCGCTTGCTCCCTTCTGGGCAGACCGGGGAAGACTCAAGGGAACCGGCCCTGGGCTGATCTGGCTTTCAGAGCGCTGAACGACCTGACTCGACCGCGTTTGATTCTGAACCGAACCGTTCCGCAGGGCTCCTGACCCGGGGCCTCCACCTGCCGATTGCCTCGTCCTGTCGTCAGGGCGCTCTCGATCGGACGACTCCTGACATCCCTGATTGTCCTGATGTTCCACCGGTGCGTTCCACCGGCATGAACGTCCCGATCCCCCAGCCTCGCTCCACCCACACCATCGTCTTGCCGCATCCGATGAGCCCAGTCGCCGCCCAGCCCACCGCCAAAGCCAAGTCCGCCGCGCCGGAGATCCTGATGGTGGCCAGCGCGTCCGGGGAGTCGGTCATCGTCAAGACACCTCCCGCCGCCAAGGCCGCCGAGGCCGACCTGGATGCCGCCAAAGCCAGCAAGGCCAAGCCCCGGGCCAGTCGCACCTCCAAGAGCGCCGAAACGGGCAGCGAGGAGAAGAAGGCCAGCACCACCAAGAGCAGCAGCCGCAAGAGCAGCGCCAAGGACACGACCGCAAAAGCCGCCAAGAGCAGCGCCACCAAGGCAAGCGCCAAGAGCGCTTCTGCCAAGACCCCTGCCGCAAAGACCGCTGCCACCAAGGGAGCGTCCCGCAGCAGCAAGGCCAAAACCGCAGAGGTGGCCGGAGCCCCCGCCAACCTGGACCTGGCGGCCGATGAGCTCCTGACCAGCAGCAGCACCGAAGCGGACGCCGAGAAGAAATCAGCCAAGGACGCCAAGGCCCTCGCCAGCATCAAAGTGGGGCCGAAGGGCGTCTACACCGAGGATTCGATCCGCGTCTATCTGCAGGAGATCGGCCGCATCCGCCTGTTGCGCCCTGATGAGGAGATTGAGCTGGCCCGCAAGATCGCCGACCTGCTTCAGCTTGAAGAACTGGCCAGCCAGTTCGAAGCCGACAAGGGCCACTACCCCGATACCAAGGAATGGGCTGTCCTGCTGGACATGCCGGTGATCAAGTTCCGGCGTCGACTGATGCTCGGCCGTCGTGCCAAGGAAAAGATGGTGCAGTCCAACCTGCGCCTGGTGGTGTCGATCGCCAAGAAGTACATGAACCGGGGCCTGAGCTTCCAGGACCTGATCCAGGAAGGTTCCCTCGGTCTGATCCGGGCCGCTGAGAAATTCGACCACGAGAAAGGTTACAAGTTCTCCACCTACGCCACCTGGTGGATTCGCCAGGCCATCACCCGCGCCATTGCCGATCAGAGCCGCACCATCCGCCTGCCGGTGCACCTGTACGAGACCATCTCCCGCATCAAAAAAACCACCAAGACCCTCTCCCAGGAATTCGGCCGCAAGCCCACCGAAGAGGAGATCGCGGAATCGATGGAGATGACCATCGAGAAGCTGCGCTTCATCGCCAAGAGTGCCCAGCTGCCCATCTCCCTGGAGACCCCGATCGGCAAGGAGGAGGATTCCCGCCTCGGCGACTTCATCGAAGCCGACATCGAGAATCCCGAGCAGGACGTGGCCAAGAATCTCTTGCGCGAAGACCTCGAAGGCGTGCTGGCCACCCTCAGCCCACGCGAGCGCGATGTGCTGCGCCTGCGGTACGGCCTCGACGACGGCCGCATGAAGACCCTTGAGGAGATCGGCCAGATCTTTGATGTGACCCGCGAGCGCATCCGCCAGATTGAGGCCAAGGCCCTGCGCAAGCTCCGCCATCCCAACCGCAACGGCGTGCTCAAGGAATACATCAAGTGATCCTGAGCCTGGTGAGCCTGGAGCGCCCGTTCACCCCTTGAGCGCACTCCCCTCGTCCGAGCCGGCCCCTGCGATGGCGACGCCGGCCCCGGTCCGCGTCTCGATCGTGCTGCCCACCTACAACGAGCGGGGCAACATTGAGCCTTTGCTGGCTCAGTTGCTGTCGCTGCGCCGCCAGTTCGATCTCGAGATCCTGGTGGTGGACGACGACTCCGCCGACGGCACCGCCGAACTGGTGAGGCAGCTGGCCCATGGCGAACCGGCGATCCGACTGATCCGCCGGGTCGGCCGGGCCGGTCTGGCCAGCGCCATCAAGGAAGGGCTGCTGGATGCCACCGGAGATCTGGCGGTGGTGATGGACAGCGACGGCCAGCACGAACCGGGTTCGGTGCTGCGTGCTCTCGAGACGCTGCAGGCCGGCGAGCTCGATCTGGTGATCGGCAGCCGCTTCCACCCCGGGGCCGAGATCCGCGGTCTCAGCGGCCGCCGGGAGACCGGCTCCACCTGGGCCAACAGCGTGGCCCGCTTCAGCCTGGCCCGAGCCTATGGGCCGCTGAGCGATTTCATGAGCGGCTTCTTCGTGCTGCGGCTCGACAGGGTGCTGCCCCTGATCCGCGCCGTGGACGTGAATGGCTTCAAGTTCCTCTACGAACTGCTGGCCGTCAGCGGCGGCCGCCTCAGGGCCGCCGAGATCCCACTCACGTTTCAGCCGCGCAGCTACGGCAGCTCAAAGCTCGATCTGGCGGTGTTCTGGGACTTCCTGATCTCGATCCTGCACAGCCTCAGCTTTCGGCTGCTGCCCCGACGGGCGATCAGCTTCGGTCTGGTGGGGATCAGCGGTGTGGCGGTGCAGCTGCTGATGACCGCCCTGCTGATGGCCGGCGACCGCCTGAGCTTCAAACAGGCCCTGCCTGTGGCCGTGGTGGCCGCCGCCAGCTCGAACTATCTGATCAACAACGCCCTCACCTTCCGCTTTCAGCGGTTGCGGGGCCTGGGATTGCTGCGGGGCCTGCTCAAATTCCTGCTGGTGGCGTCCCTGCCGGTACTGGCCAATGTGGGCCTCGCCTCGGCCTTCTACAGCTTCGTCTCGCCCGACACTTTCTGGGCCCAGCTGGCCGGCATCGTGGTGGTGTTTGTCTGGAACTATGCCGCCTCCTCCCGCTTCGTCTGGAACACCCCCTGAAGCGGCCCGCTCTTCAACCTGCCGGCCCGGAGGCGGAGCCTTAACCTGTCGATCACAATCGGCAGCGTGGCTGGATTGCAGAACCTGGCTGATGTTCAGAGTGCTGGATTGAAGAGCAGGCTGAGCGTGCTGGAAGACCAGCCGATTCGGCTGGCGTTGCTGGCAATCGTGGGGCTGATCGGGCTCTGCTGGCTGGCTTTCTTCAACGGCCTCGGCTCCCTCGGGCTGATGGACAAGACCGAGGCCCTCTTTGTGGAAGTGGGCCATCAGATGCTGCTGCGCAACGACTGGGTCACACCCTGGTGGAACGACAGCACGTTCTTCGACTATCCGGTCTGGGGCTACTGGATGGTGGCCCTGAGCTTCCGTCTGTTCGGTGTCTCCGAAGCGGCGGCGCGGCTGCCGGTGGCAGTGGCCGCCAGTGCCGTGGTGCTGGCCACGTTCGGCCTGTTGCTGCTCTGGGCGCCCGCTGCGGAATCGCGGCTGAAGGCTGTGGCGCGGGCGGGGCTGGCGGCTGGTGTCCTGGCCACCACACCCGCCTGGATCGGCTGGGGCCGCACATCCACCACCGACATGTTTCTGTCCAGCGCCATCACCCTGGCGCTGTTCAGCTATCTGGTGGCGGAGCGGGATCCGTCCAACCGGCGCCTGATCGCCATGGGCCGGGTGGGCATGGCCTGCTTTGCCGGCATCGCCGTGCTGGCCAAGGGCCCGGTCGGCCTGTTGCTGCCTGCCATCGTGATCGGCGCAGACCTGCTGGTGCGGGGCCATTGGTCCCGTTGGCTGCGGCCCTTCCCCCTGGCCGCGATGACCCTGCTGTTCTGCGGCATCGCCCTGCCGTGGTATGCCGCCGCCACGGCGGTCCATGGCCAGGCGTTCCTCGGCGGCTTCCTCGGTTTCAGCAACCTGGAACGCTTCACCAGCGTGCTCTATGACCACCCAGGACCGCCCTGGTTCTACCTCCCCTGGCTGCTGCTGCTGCTGCTCCCCTGGTCGCCGTTCCTGCCCCAGGCGATCGCTCGGGCCGCCCCCTGGCCGCTGGCCCGGGCACGCCAAGCCGACGCCCCGGCCCTGCCGGCGATCCTGCTGCTGTGGCTGGTTTTGATCGTGGCGTTCTTTTCGGCCGCCGCCACCAAACTGCCGGGGTACATCCTGCCGGCCATTCCAGCCGCCAGCCTGCTGGTGGCCCTGCTGTGGCATCCCCTGAGCACCGATCGACGGGACCGGCAGGCTCCCCCGACCTGGGCCTTCGCCAGCTGGTTGAACATCGCTTTGCTGGCTGGAGGTTCCGCCGCGGCCGCCCTGGCACCCAGCTGGGTCAGCCGCGATCCGGCCTTTCCCCAGTTCGCCGCCGCCTTGAGCGCCTCAGGATTACCCCAGCTGCTGGCGGTGCTTCTCGGCCTGGCCGCCCTGGTGGGCCTGGCCTTGATGCTGGGCCGCCGCAACGACTGGATCTGGCTTCCCAATCTGGCGGGCTTCCTGGCTGTCCTGTTCGGAGTGGTGGCACCCCTTGGTCCCCTGCTGGATCGGGAACGCCAGCTTCCCCTGCGTGAGCTGCAACAGCTGGCGGGCAGCCAGAGCCGCCCGGACGAACCCCTGTGGGTGGTGGGCACCATGCGCTACAGCACTCTCTTCTATGGCGGACGGTCGGCCGTGTTCCTCGGGGATGCCAGCGACGTCAAGGATCTCTGGAAACAGGATCCCTCCCTGCTCGCCATTCAGCCCGCCAGCGTCAGCGCCCTGCTGCTGGGCGACCGGCACAAACTCGATGGCTTCGCTCTGCCGGCCGATCGGATTGAACGGCTGGGTCAGCGCGGGGTTCAGGAGCTCTGGCGGGTCTCCCTGGACGAGCTGCGTCCGCGCAAGCGATCCCGCAACCGGAAGGCCTCCTGATGGCGCGCCTGTCCCTTCCACGGCCCCAGCTCCGCTGGAGCGACGTTCTGACGGTTCTGATCTGCATTGGACTGGTCAGCGCACTGGCGGCGAATCTGGATCCGAAAGAGCCGCCGCGGTTCGATGCAGCGGTGCTCGACTGGATCAGCGAAAGCATCCGCGGCCCCCTGCGGACAGTTCTGGTTCAGGTGTATCGGGTCAGTGGCGTGGGCTTCACCTTCGTGCTGGTGCTTGCCGCCCTGTTCTATGTGTCGTTCAAGCGATGGTGGCGGGATCTGGCCATGCTGGTGGTGGCCACCGCCGGCATCCTGCTGATCGTGGACCGGATGCTGAAACCGTTCTTCGATCGCTCCAGACCGCCTGAGAAATTGCTGGTGGTGGACGGACGCAGCTTTCCCAGTGGCCATGCCGCCGGCGGGGTGGTGTTCTATTTCGCCATGGTGACGATTCTGGCGGCGCACCATCCACGGCTGCGCTGGCCGCTGACGCTCGGGGCGGGATTGTGGGTGGCGCTGGTGTGGCTGAGCACCCTGGTGGTGCGGGCCCATTGGCCCAGCGACCTGATCGCCGGCGGAGCCGTGGGCCTCGCCTGGCTGACGGTCTGCCTGTCAATCTGGCGCAACCCTGCCGATTCCTCTTCCTGATGGCTGTCGCTGCCCTGGTCGACCTGCGCGGACTGCGCACCGCCCCCAGCCTCACGGAGGCTGAACGGCAGGTGCTGCGTCAGGAGCTGCAGGAGCGGCTGGCCGCCTGCGACTGGTTCACCGTGGGGGTGATGGCCCCGTCGGCCGCTGCTGCGACAGCCACCCTGCGCCACTGCGAAGCCGCCCTGGACTGGAGCCCCCTCGCCCCCCTGAATGGCCATGACCCGCAGGGCGGCACCGGCGCAGCGGCGGCCGAGGCTGGGCCGGTCTTTCTCAAGGGCAACCAGAACACCGGCACCTTCAGCCTGCGTCAGGAGAACGGCCTGGGCGAAGGACTGCTGATCAGCGGCCACAGCCCCGCCGATCCGGAGGCAGAGGACACCTGGGGACCACTACCCCTTGATTTCTTCGGCTGAACGCCCGCCGGGATGACTGATCAGCTGCTGGATTCATGCGTCAGCAGCTGGATTGATGCATCGGCAGATCACGGAGCATCGCGCTGCTGGCTGACGTGAGCGGGCCGGTCCTTAGGCTGGGCGGCTGTTGATCGGCAGCTCGACTGCCAACCGAAGGTTTTCGATGGCCGGCTCCACCCTGCGCATTGCCTCCCGCCGCAGCCAGCTCGCCATGGTGCAGACCCACTGGGTGCGCGATGAGCTGGCCAAGGCCCATGGCGGCCTGGAGATCTCGATCGAAGCGATGGCCACCCAGGGAGACAAGATCCTGGATGTGGCCCTGGCCAAGATCGGCGACAAGGGGCTGTTCACCAAGGAACTGGAAGCCCAGATGCTGGTGGACCAGGCCGACATCGCCGTTCACAGCCTCAAGGATCTGCCCACCAACCTGCCCGAGGGGCTGATGCTGGGCTGCATCACCGAACGGGAGGATCCGGCCGATGCCCTGGTGGTGCACGAGACGCACAGGGACAAGACCCTGGCCACCCTGCCGGAAGGAGCTGTGGTGGGCACCAGCTCGCTGCGCCGTCTGGCCCAGTTGCGACACCACTATCCGCACCTCGTCTTCAAGGATGTGCGCGGCAATGTGATCACCCGCCTCGAGAAACTCGACTCCGGCGAGTTCGACTGCCTGATTCTGGCGGCAGCCGGCCTGGGTCGCCTCGGCCTTGGCGACCGCATCCACGAACTGATCGACCCGTCGATCTCTCTGCATGCCGTGGGCCAGGGCGCCCTGGGCATCGAGTGCCGCGAGGGTGACGAGGCCGTGCTGCAGCAGATCAAGGTGCTGGAGCACACCCCCACTGCCCGCCGCTGCCTGGCGGAGAGGGCCTTCCTGCGGGAACTGGAGGGCGGCTGCCAGGTGCCGATCGGAGTCAACACCCGCTTCGAGGGGCCGGACGGCAGCGGCGACCTGGTGCTCACCGGCATGGTGGCCAGCCTCGATGGCCTGCGCCTGATCCGCGACGAGGCCCGTGGCCCCCAGGAGGATCCGGAAGCGATCGGCATCGCCCTGGCCCACACGCTCAAGCAGCAGGGCGCCGGCGAGATCCTGCAGGAGATCTTCGCCAGCGTCCGGCCCGAGGCCTGAAGCGGCGAGGCGGTCGCGGCCTCGGCCATGCAGCAGTCGTCCGCCGAGGCCACGGCCCTGCCCTTCCAGTGGAATCTGCTGGCCTGGGCCGCCTTGGTGGGCACCGCCACCGGCCTGGCGGTGGTGGGGTTCCATGAATTGCTGGGCTTCATCAACAATTTCCTGTTCGGCCCCTTCGTGGAAGGTCTGCTGAGCCTGGGAACCTCCACCGCGCCACCGGCCCCGGAATTGCCTTCCCTGTCGCCGGAAGGGAGCACGCCGCTGAAGGCCCTGCTGGAGATCGGCCTGGGGGGCCTGGGATTCCTGCCGCCACCACCGGCTCCACCGCTGCCGGCGCCGCCACCCCTGCCAACGGCGCCGGGCTGGCTGGATCTCTGGCCGGTGGTGGTGGTCCCGACAGTGGGGGGCCTGGCCGTGGGGGTGCTGCGCCGGATCGGCGGGGATCTCGGCCCTGGCCTGCCCAGCCTGCAGGCGATGGCGGAAGGAAGCCAGCCGGCCACCCCGAAACTGCCGCTGCTGCGGCTGGTGGCAGCCTCGCTCAGCCTCGGCAGCGGCGCCTCCCTCGGCCCCGAAGGGCCCAGCGTTGAGGGCGGTGGCAACATCGGCCTCTGGGTGGGCGAACGCGGCAGGCTGACACCCCAGAGTCAGAAGACACTGGTGGCGGCCGGGGTGGCCGCCGGACTGGCCGCCGGCTTCAAGGCACCGATCGCCGGCGTGTTCTTCGCGCTGGAGGGCAGTTTCAGTGCGATTCCCGGTCGTCCCAGCGTGCGGGCCGTGCTGGTGGCAGCAGTGGCCTCCTGCCTGGTCACCCAGCTCTGCCTCGGCGATACCCCGATCCTGAGGCTGCCGGCCTACGAGGTGCGCTCACCCCTGGAATTGCCGCTGTATCTCGGCCTGGGAGTGGCCTCCAGCCTGATGTCCTGGCTGCTGATCAGCCTGCTGGCCGCAGGGCGCAGCCAGAGGCTGCAGCAGTGGCTGGGGCGCCTGCCGATTGGACTGCCCACCGCCCTCGGCGGTGCTGCCGTCGGTGGCATGGCCCTGCTGTTTCCCCAGGTGCTGGGGGTGGGCTACGACACGATTGAAGCCTTGCTGGGCCGCGATGGCGGCATCCCCCTGCTCACCCTGGCGGTGCTGCTCGTGGTCAAGGTGCTCGCCACGGCCGTGAGCAGTGCCACCGGATTCGTGGGCGGCGGCTTCGCACCATCACTGTTTCTCGGGGCGGTGCTGGGCAATTGCTACGGCCAGATTCTTGGAGACAGCGGTCTGCATCTGCCGGTGGCCGAACCGCCGGCCTACGCCATGGTGGGCATGGCGGCGGTGCTGGCCGGCAGCGCCCGGGCTCCCCTCACGGCCCTGCTGCTGCTGTTCGAGCTCACCCGCGACATCCGCATCGTGCTGCCGCTGATGGCAGCCGCCGGTCTGAGTGCGGCCCTGGTGGAACGCTGGCAGGGGCTGCACGATCCCGGCCTGCTGGGACCGGATCCGATGGAGGAGGAGCGGCGTGGCCGACTCACGGCTTTATCGGTGGCGGAGGCGTTTGAACCGGAAGCTCCTCTGGTGCTGGAGGCAGATACACCGGTTCTTCAGGCCCTGAATCAACTGGTGGCCTGCCATGGCCACGCCTTGATCGTCAGCGAGGGAGAGTGGGCCATGGGGCTGGTCACCCTGCCGGACCTGCAACGGGTCCTCAGCGCCAAACAGCATTGGACGACCCAGCAGATCGCCCAAGAGGGCCCATCGCACCGCCTGGATAAGCAAACGAACCGTCCCGCCGACGATTGCGCCATGGACAGTGAGCCGCGGCTGCTGGATTGCCGCCGCGGCGAACTGGTCTGGTTACCACTTTGCGCCAGCCTGGCTCAACTGGAGGAACAGTTGCTCTCCCAAGGACTGCGCCAGCTGCCGGTCTTCGACCTGCCGCAATCCCGGGAGGGGGCTTTGCCCCATGGGCTACCGGCCCGAGGTCTGCCGCTGAGCCGACTGCGGGGACTGGCCAGCCGGGATGGCATGGCCCTGGCCCTGGCCCGTCAGATCAGCTGGCCAGATCGCAGGCCTGGGGATCCAACGGACCCGCCACCGGATCCACCTGGGACAGACGGCTGAGAATGCGATGCAGATCGAGCTCGGAGAGCTCGCCATTGCTGCACCACTTCAGAGCTGTGCTGTTGAGCGGATCAAAGCTGTGGGGGTGATCCGAGGGATGCAACGGAAATCCAGCGCGAAGGGGAACAGAACGGGCCATGGAGCCGGCGGAGATCGAAAGCGTGCAATCGCGCCAACAGCAACGATTGCGTTGATTCGATCACGAAGATGCTCATGACACTACGGGCTGATCCCGTCCTACCTAGGCCTTCGCGGGTGGATCTGCAGAATGTTTTTGGTTCCTGCCCGATCAGCGGGTCACCACCACAGGCGTCCCCACCTCGACCAGGTCAAACAGCTTGCGGACATGGTCGGACAACATGCGCACGCAGCCATTGGTGACCGCCGAGCGGGAACTCACGGTCCAGGACCAGGCGCTGGGAGTGCCATGGATGCCGTACTGGTTTACGCCACTGCTCTTGAAGCCGAGCCAGCGATCACCCAGCGGACCATTGGCACCCACGACAGGGTTGATCTTGCCGCTCTTCGTGCTCTGGTACTGAGGATTGACCACCTTGTTCTCAACCTTGAAGCGGCCCGTGGGGGTGGGGGTCCTGGGATCACCGATGGCGACTGGCCAGCTGCTGATCACCTTGCCGTTCTCCCGCAGGCTGATGGTGCGCCGCCCAAGCTCCAGGAGGATCTCACGGGTGATCGGCGCTGTGGCAGCGTCAGCAGCCCCAGGTCCAGCCGGAGCGGCCCCTGGAGGCGGCGTGTCAGGGGAAACCACCGTCGCGGGAGTCGTTGCTGCGGGAGCCGTTGTTGCGGGAGTCGAAAGGCTTGTCTGGGGCTGGTTGACAGCGGGTCCGGTGGCAGGTGACTCGCCAGCTGAAGGCAAAGACGACGTGGCCTCTTCCGCCACCACGGCGGTGGCGCCCAGACCCAGGGACCCAGCACTCGCCAGTACAGGCAGGGCTATCAGTGCCGCGACAGACCGGGAGTGAAGAAAGCGCACCATGGCTGTCAAGGTGATTGGAAGAGACAACGTCATTGCAAAGAAGACTAGGGAGCCCCGCTGAGTGGCGCTTGGAACCGAAGGCTCCTTGGCCCCCAGCCCTGCCGGCCTCTGGTCGGGAGGCTCCGATGAGGATCAGCCGACCAGCTGGGGCTCGATGACCTCGAGATAACGCGCTTCGCACTCTTTGATGATCTTCACGGCTTCAGCACTGTCGAAGAAGCCATTGACACGGCAGGTGCCAGGCTTCTTGAGATCTTTGTAGTGCTCCCAGTAGTACTGGGTTTCCTTGAGCCAGTGATCACCGAGCTGGGTGTAGCAGGTGATGTGGTCCATGCGCTTGTCATCAGCCAACACGGCAATCACCTTGTCATCCACTTCACCGCCATCATCAAATTTCATGATGCCGATGATGCGGGCTTCCACCAGGCTGCCGGGCACCAGAGGTTCGGTCACGCTCACGATTTCGATATCAAGCGGGTCGCCATCCTCATCCCAGGTGCGGGGGATGCAGCCATAGGCAAAAGGATAGGCAAGGGAGGAATAGCCAACACGATCAAGCTTGAGTTGCCCGGTTTCGGTGATCAGCTCGTATTTGTTAATGGTGTTGCTGTTCAGCTCCACAATCGTGTTCAGCCGCAGTTCCGCTTCATCGGCGAAGGCCGGCAGCACATGCAGCAGATTCATCATCATGCGGCTTGGGGCTTGATCAATGTTCGCCATGAAGCACTTCAAAACGGCTGGCGGGCATCCTACGGATCGCCCCAGACCGCTTCGCCATCCCATCAGGCACTCAGTCCGGAGCCAGCAGACGGAGCACCTTCTGCCTGAGATAGGTCAGGAACGGATCCGCACGCAAGGGCTGGCCGGTGACCATCTCCACCAGCTCCTCGCCGTTCACCGAGCGACCCAGCGGCCAGACCTGCTCCGCCAGCCAGCCGCGCAGCCTCTCCTCCTGACCCTCCGCCACGCATTCCTCGATCGGACCAGTCCGCCGCTCCATGGCTTCGGCCAGCTGGGCACTGATCAGATGGCCCAGGGCGTAGGAGGGGAAATACCCGAAGAGTCCTTCAAGTCAGTTCCAACGGACCTACAGGTGGCCTGACCTGTTGCCCCGTCCGGGTTCTGAGGTCTGAGACGGCGAAGACAGGACCGGATGAGCAGCCTTGGTTCAGCTCCTACTGGAGCTCGGCCACCTTCGCCCTGAGGTAGGTCAAAAAGGGCTGGGCGCTGAGGGGGTGGCCCGAGACTTTCTCGACCAGTTCTTCGGAGTTGACCGACCGACCGAGCGGCCAGACGGTCTGGCCGAGCCAGGCTTGGAGCCGGTTCTCATCTCCGCAGGCGATCAGGGCCTGGATCGAACCATTTTCCTTCTCAAAAGTCTCCGAAAGCTGGGCGCTAATAAGGTGTCCAAGGGCATAAGAGGGGAAATAACCCATGAGTCCTTCTGCCCAATGGATATCTTGAAGGCACCCCTCGGAGTCAGTCTGGGGCTGGATTCCCAGCAGGTCCTGCATCCGTTGGTTCCACTGCTGCGGTAACTCGTCCACCGGCATCTCCTGTTCGAGCAGGGCCAGCTCCAGCTCGTAGCGCAGCACGATGTGCAGGCAGTAGCTGAGTTCATCGGCCTCAACGCGGATCAGACCGGGCTTGAGCGGGTTGAGGGCGCGCCAAAAGCCGAAGGCGCCATTCCATGGATCGCTGCCGAGTCCGTCGCAGAAGCGCGAATGCCAGCGCTCAGCGAAGGCGCGGCTACGGGCCACGCGGCACTCCCAGAACAGACTCTGGCTTTCGTGGACCCCCATGGACGTGGCTTCTCCGAGGGGCCAGGGGAAGTAGTGGTCGTCGCTGCGGGGCAGTCCCTGCTCGTAGAGCGAGTGGCCCCATTCATGGGCCGTGGCCAGAAACGCCGAGAGGGGCTGGCCCGGCACCACCCGAGTGGTGATGCGGAAGTCCTGGGGACCAACAGTGCAGGAAAAGGGGTGCGCTGAGCGGGAGCGTTGGCATCGCGCGGGGTCGTAGCCCCAGCTGTCGAGCAGCTCGCTGCAGAGCTGCTCCTGCAAGGCCTCAGGCAGATCGATGGCTGGGGGCTGGGTACTGCCGATGGACCTCACCTGGTCCAGCATCGCCGGCAGCTCATCCTTCAGCGGCGCAAACAGCTCGGCCAACCTTGTTTTGCTGATGTCGGGTTCAAAGGGTTGGGCCAGGATTTCCCAGGGACTGCGCGTCACCGGTTCGGCAGCGGCCAGCTGGGTGGCCTGCTGGCGACGCAGGGCGATCAGCTCCTGGAGAGCCGGGGCAAAGGTCGAAAAATCGTTCCGCTTGCGGGCGTCCTGCCACACCGCATTGCCGCGCGACTGAGCCTTGGCCAGCGCACTGACAAGGGCCGGATCGAGGCAGCGCTGACGTTCAAGCTCCAGGCGCAGCAGTTGCAGGTTGCGGCGGCGTTCGGGTGAGACCTCTGTATCGAGCTCGCTCTCCGCTGCCGCCACCAGCTCGGCGTATTCCGCACTGCTCTGCCGTTCGTGGAGCTGGCCGGCCAGAAGAGCCAGCTGCTCGCCGCGCCAGGACGCACCAGCAGTCGGCATCACAGTGTTCTGGTCGTAGTAGAGGGCGCTGCTGATTGAACCCAGCAGGCGTGTCTGATGCAGGTGCTGGTGAAGCTGAGAGAAAGCAGAGCCTGCGGATGGCATGGGCAGACGGAACCAATGGGCTCAGCATGGCGTCGCAGGTAGCCCAAGCGCTGCGGCTGTCGAGGCCAGAACCGTCAGTCCTTCAGGTGACCGGGCCAAGCCCGGAACACTGCGCTTGGCGCACCGCAGGGCTCCGGTTGGCGACGGCCGTCCTTCAGCGTGCCACGGCTGCGCCGTGGCGTGCATCGGCCAGCCGCCGCCGCCCTCCGCTCCGGGGCCGGTGTGGGGGTGGGCAGGCATGGCGGCCCTCCCGCGGCTGCGGTGGCCGGGGCTTCGTCCGCCTCGATGGGGCTTGGGTGATGCCTCAGCTTCCCTCGCGCGGCTGCGCGGCCGGCTGGGCATTCCGTGCTGAATCTGGCGGGTCTGCTTATTAGCTTTCCGATCCATCAGCGCATGCCTTCGCTTTGCGTAGATCCATTGCCCCGCAGCCGCTCTGCCCGCTGCTTAGTGGGTTTGTACTGGTAGAATAAGAGCTGCGCCAAAGGCCACGAGCCCATCGCCTGCGGCAACGAAATCCTCGGACAACTTGCCCCGTTCGTTTGCTCTGTAGCCCATGAGCTTGTTCTCTGCTGCAGTGGCCCAGGCCGCTGCATTGCCTTCCCTTGGCCTCCTGTCGCCGCCGGCGTTGGCCCATCGCTCGGTTGTCATCGTTGCCGCTGGTGGCCGTGATCTCGTCTGGCCCCAGGAGCGCATCGCATCTGCTCTCCTTCAGCGCAGCGGTGGCCGGCCTGTCCATCTGTTGCTCCATGGCGGTGCCCGTGGTGCGGATCGCGCCATCGGCCGTGCGGCCCAGCAGCTCGGCTGGCGGGTCCAGGCCCTCGCTGCTGATTGGCGCCGCCATGGCCGCGCTGCCGGTCCGATCCGCAATCGCCTCCTGCTGGAGCAGGCCCTGGTGGAGGCCCAGGCCCACACCTCCCCAGCATTCAGCGCTTCGGTGCTGGTGATCGCTTTCCCCGGTGGGGCAGGCACGGCCTCGCTGGTGCAGCAGGCCCGCCGTTGCTCCTCCAGTTCGCCGGTGCCGGTGGTGGTGATGGAAGTGCCGCCGCCCTTCTCGCCGGAGCCCCTCGGCGCCTGAGGCGCACCGCTGCCCCGTTCTTCTCGTCCCTCATCCCCATTCACCACCCCATGGCCGTTCTCACCGCCCCCGCAGCTCCTCTCGCCCCGGCTCTCCCTCAGGCCGCTGGCCCTTCCTGCACCCTGCAGCGATCCGGCTCGCTCTGGCAGCTGGGCATCGAGGCCCAGGAGCTCACCACCGCCATCGGCCAGCTGGCTGAACAGCTCGAAACCGATGACGACAGCCGCGCCCAGGCCCTCGGCGAGCTGGAAGCCGCCCTGCTGGCCGAGGAAGGGAACAAGGCCGCCCTCGCCGCCAAGGCCGATGCCACCTGCTGGGTGATCGAGCACCTGCGCGGCCAGGCCGCCTACCGGCAGCAGCAGGCCAAGCGGCTCACGGAGCTAGCCCGCTCTGATGCCTCCCGCGCCGATGCCCTGGAGGACTCCCTGGTCCTGGTCCTCACGCGGCTGCAGCCCACGGCCACCCGCTTCTCGTTCCCGAACCACGAGCTCAGCAGCCGCAAGTCTCAGGCGGTCGAGATCGAGAACGAGGCCCTGCTCGATCCCGAGTGGCTCTGCGTCAAAACCACCTTCTCAGCCGACAAGACCGCCATCAAGGCGGCTCTCAAGGCAGGCCAGCAGATCACCGGCGCCCAGCTGATCTCCCGCCGCTCCTGGCGCATCTGTTGAGCGGGGCACAGCCCCCTCGCGACTGGGGGTTCTGGCTGGGCAGCCGGGGCCCCCTTCCCTCCTCACACCATTGCTTCCCATCGCCATGACCGTCGCCGCTCCTTCCGCCAACGGCACCAGCCGCCCCGCTGCTCAACGTCCCGTCCAGCGGCCTGCCTCAGCCCTGGAGCTGATCCGCTCCGTCGATCGCGCCGTGGAGGCTCCAGCACCCACCTCAACACCGGAAGCCCCCCAGGCTCCGCCTTCCGGCTTTTCCCCCGAGCAGCTCGCGGCGCTTTCCGCCCCCCTCGATCGGGCCAACGTCCGCCAGCGGGAGCAGGGCCGCAGCCGCGTGAGCTACCTGGAGGGGTGGCAGGTGATCGCCGAGGCCAACCGCATCTTTGGTTTCGATGGCTGGCAGCGCCAGACCATCGCCGTCCGCTGCGTCGCCCAGGCCGAACGCTTGATCGGTGCCAGAGGCACGAGCCGAGATCAGAAGTCGGGCTGGGGCGTCACCTACACCGCCCGGGTACGCGTCACCGTCACCGCCGGAGGCCTGACGCCTCTGTTGCGCGAGGGCAGCGGTGCCGGCCACGGCATCGACGTCGACCTGGGCCAGGCCCATGAGTCCGCCCTCAAGGAAGCCGAGACCGACGCGATGAAGCGTGCGCTGATGACCTTCGGGAATCCGTTTGGCCTCGCCCTCTATGACAAGCGCCAGCGCGAGGTCACCAGCTCAGCGGCTCAAGAACGCCCAGCGGTCCAGCCCCGCCAGGCCCAGCCGCCTACGCAGCACCAGGCAAGGGTATCGACACCGGCAGAGCCCCCGGCTCAGGCTGCTGTCCCTGCAGCCCAGCAGGATCCGGGGCTGCTCCCCCTCGATGCGGCCACGATCCGCACGTTGCACGGCGCCATCCGCCAGCTCCCTCGCCCCCTGCTGGAGGCCCTCACCCAGGGCTTCCGCAAGCGCTTCTCCATCCCTGAGGAGGCCACGACGATCGCTGATCGGATCCTGCAGAAGCGACACCACGACTGGATCGAGGCGTTTTTAGTGCAGCACCAGGCTGGTCATCAGCCCGGTTGAGGTCGTCGATCGCAACCAGCCCGCAGCTGCATCACGACATCGTCTGTGGCTGCGGGACGCACTCCACCTCAGATCGGCCAGACATCCTCAAAGTCAACATCCGGGTCGTTGTATCTCTCGACGGCACCAAGCCAGTCCGGCAGCTCGTCCTTGATCTGCTGTTTCAGCGTGGCAAGCTCCTCAGGCTTGACCAACCCTCGTTCAGCCATGAAGGCATAGAACTTCTTGAGGCTGGCGGCATTGGCCTTGACGGTTGTCTTGTTGGACCACATCGCCTTGTGGATAAACCAGTCGCCAAGAAACTCGCCGACGTAGCAAATCCCATCAGCAGCCGTCAGCGTATCTGCGTAGAGAAGGAAGTGATTCAGGTAAAAGTCGAGGTTGCTGCAATGGCTTCTGATTGTTGTCTCGCCAAGTCCAGCCTTTTTGAGCCAACGCCTGAAGTCACCGAGCAGAGCAGCATTCTCCTGGCGGAGCTGTTGGCATCGGCTGTCGACATCCGATTCATCGTCGAGCATGAGAGGTCGCTCATCACTGCTGGCCATGCCGATGCCGGTCGCATCGGCCCTGGTGTTCCACTCATGCTGCCTGCAACCATGGCCCGGTGGCACCGCGGGGAGGCATGAACAAGCCGATCGCTGGCCAGTCCTCCGGAATGCCGGATAACGCCGCCCAACCCACCGAGGTGCTGGCCGGCTCGATCGAGCGGGTCACCTTCCACAACGCCGAGAACGGCTTCTGCGTCCTGCGCATCAAGGCGCGTGGCCACCGCGACCTGGTGACGGTGGTGGGCCACGCCGCTGAGATCAGCGCCGGCGAGTGGGTCACCGTCAGTGGCGTGTGGGTGAACAGCAGGGAGCACGGCCAGCAGTTCAAGGCGGCCTTCCTGCGCTCCTCACCCCCTACCACCGCCGAGGGGATCGAGAAGTACCTGGGCTCGGGGATGATCCGGGGCATCGGCCCGATCTACGCCAGCAAGCTGGTGGCCGCCTTTGGGGCGGAGGTGTTCGAGGTGATCGAGCAGGCCCCCGAACGCCTGCGGGAGGTGCCGGGCATCGGCCAGGTGCGGGCCAGCCGCATCGCTCAGGCCTGGGCTGATCAGAAGGTGGTGCGCGAAATCATGGTGTTCCTGCACAGCCATGGCGTTGGCACCGCCCGAGCGGTGCGGATCTTCAAGACGTATGGGAACGACGCCGTGCAGGTGATGGCGGAGAATCCCTACCGCCTGGCCCGCGACATCCGCGGCATCGGCTTCCGCACCGCCGATGCGATCGCCGCCCGGCTGGGCATCGAGCCCACCGCCACGATTCGTCTGCGGGCCGGCATCAACTACGCGCTGCTGGAAGCCAGCGGTGAGGGCCACTGCGGCCTGCCCTCCGCCGAGCTGCTCAAGCTGGCCGGTGAGCTGCTGGCGGTGGAACGGCCCGCGCAGGAGCAAGACGAGGGCAACGGCGCCAGCCGCCGTGTTCCCCTGGAACCCGCCCTGATCCAGACCGCACTTGATCTGGAACTGAGCGAGGGCTCGGTGGTGGCCGACACCCTGGCGGGCGAGCCAGCGATCTTCCTGGCCCACCTGCACCGCGATGAACGCCGCATCGCTGAATCTCTGCAGGAGCTGGGGGAAGGGGCGCCGCCCTGGGGCGCCATCGACGCGGCCAAGGCGATCGGCTGGGTGGAGCAGCGCCTGGGTCTGCAGCTCGCCGCCAGCCAGCGAGAAGCGGTGCAGCAGGCCCTGAGCAGCAAGGTGCTGGTGATCACCGGGGGACCGGGGGTGGGCAAGACCACCTTGATCAACGCCATCCTGCAGATCCTGGCGGCCAAGAAGCTGCGCATCCAGCTCTGCGCTCCCACTGGCCGGGCCGCCAAGCGCATGGCCGAGGCCACCGGCCTGGAGGCCAAGACCATCCACCGGCTGCTGGAGTTCGACCCGGCCAGCTACGGCTTCCGGCGCAATGCCGAGCTGCCGCTGGAGTGCGATCTGCTGGTGGTGGATGAGACCTCGATGGTGGATGTGCCGCTGATGGCCTCGCTGCTGGCCGCCATCCCGCCGGAGGCGGCCCTGCTGCTGGTGGGCGATGTTGACCAGCTGCCCTCGGTGGGGCCCGGCCAGGTGCTGGCTGATGCGATCACCAGCGGCGCCCTGGCGGTGACCCGGCTGACGGAGGTGTTCCGCCAGGCGGCCAGCAGCCGGATCATCACCACCGCCCACGCCATCAACGCCGGCAGCGTCCCCGATCTGCGCTCCCCGCCCGAGGGCAGCAGCAGCGACTTCTACTTCCTGCCGGCCGACACCCCCGAGCAGGCGGTGAGCCTGATCCTCAAGGTGGTGGGCGAGCGCATCCCCGCCCGCTTTGGCTTTGATCCGGTGGGCGAGGTGCAGGTGCTCTGCCCGATGGCCCGCGGCGGCTGCGGCTCGCGCTCGCTGAACATCGAGCTGCAGCAGCTGCTCAACCCCGATCCCACGGAGCAGGTGGAGCGCTTCGGGTGGCGGTTTGCGCCGGGCGACAAGGTGATGCAGATCGCCAACGACTACGAGAAGGAGGTGTTCAACGGTGATGTGGGCACCATCGACGCCATCGACTCGGACAACAGTGAGCTGAGCGTCCTGTTCCCCACCAGCGAAGCCGGCCCCGGGGTAGGAAAGGCGGGCAGCCGTGCAGTGGTCTACGGCTGGGGAGAGCTGGATCACCTGGTGCCCGCCTATGCCTGCACCATCCACAAGAGCCAGGGCAGCGAATATCCCGCCGTGGTGATCCCGCTGCTCACTCAGCACTACGCGATGCTGCAGCGCAATCTCGTGTACACGGGCCTCACCCGCGGCAAGCAGCTGGTGGTGCTGGTGGGCCAGAAGAAGGCCCTGGCGATGGCCGTCAAGAACCACCTGGGCCGCAGGCGCTACACCAAGCTGGCGGAGTGGTTGGCACCGGGACAGCTTTCAACGGACATGGATCGCAACCACGGCAGTTGACAAGGCCGGCAAGCCTGGCAATAAGAGGCTGTCGATCCAGCCAACTCCCTCATCATGCTGACCGGTGCTGATCTGCTCGCCAAAGTCAAGGAGCTGGGCGATGCCTCCAAGTCCGATCTGGTGCGCAGCTGCGGCTACGTCTCCACCAAGAAAGACGGCACGGAGCGCCTGAACTTCACGGCCTTCTATGAGGCCCTGCTGGAGGCCAAGGGCATGAACCTCGGTGGTGGCGGTGGCCGCGGCGGCAGGGGCCGACCGGGCCGGCAGCTCAGCTATGCCACCAAGGTGCAGTTCAACGGCAATCTGCTGGTCGGCAAGGCCTACACCGCGCAACTGGGCCTGGAGCCCGGCGATGAGTTCGAGATCAAGCTGGGCCGCAAGCAGATCAAGCTCATCCCTCTGGGTGCTGCTGAGGAGGAGTGAACGACAGCTTGCTGCGCAGAGCGCCTGCGGTGCATGGCCCCCTCCGGGCAGCTGAACGAGACAATCAACTCCTCTCGCTGCTTGTCTCTGGCCACGCCCACCACGCCCCTGCAGATCCGGCCCTACGAGGCAGCCGACTGGCCGGCGGTGTGGGCGCTGCTGGAGCCGGTGTTCCGTGCGGGTGAAACCTTCCCCCACGACCCAGCCATCAGCGAGGCCGAGGCCCAGCTGGCCTGGGTGGAGCACAGCCAGGCGGTGATGGTGGCTGTGAATGCGGCCGGAGCTGTGGTGGGCACCTACTACCTGAGGCCCAACTCCCTCGCTCTTGGCGCCCATGTGGCCAATGCCGGCTACGTGGTGGCCGAGCACTGCCGGCGCCAGGGAGTCGGCAGCCGTCTCTGTCAGCACTCGCTGCAGGCGGCGCGGCGGCTGGGGTTCCGGGCACTGCAGTTCAACCTGGTGGTGAGCACCAACACCGCCGGCATCCGCTGCTGGCAGCGCAATGGCTTTCAGGTGGTGGGCACCCTGCCTGGGGCTTTTCGCCACCGGCAGCTGGGTTACGTGGACGCCCTGGTGATGTTCCAGGGACTGGTGGAGGGCCCAACCCCATGAAGGTGCTGCCACTGCGGCTGACACCGGGCGACGATCTGCGCCAGGCGCTGGAGACCTGGATGGGCGAACAACAGGAGCAGGCCGGCTGTCTGATCAGCGCCGTGGGGAGCCTGTCGGTGGCCCAGCTGCGCCTGGCGGGAGCAGCCGAGGCCACGGTGATCAACGGCGAGCTGGAGATCCTCAGCCTCTCCGGCACCCTCTCGCCCGATGGTGCCCACCTGCACATCGCCGTGGCCGACCGCAGGGGCACAGTGATCGGCGGCCACCTCTGCGCCGGCTCGCTGGTGCGCACCACCGCCGAGCTGGTGATTGGCCTGCTGCCGGACTGGCAGTTCAGCCGCGAACTGGATCCAGCCACCGGCTACCCCGAGCTGCGGATCACTCCTCAGGCTCGGAGCTGAGGGGCGGCAGCCGCCGTTCCACCTGCAGAAACACCAGCCAGGCCACACCGGCACTGATGCCGCCGGTCCAGTCGTTGCGCAGCAGCTCCACGATCGACACCGTGCTGGCGCCGATGCGCAGGCCGCGCAGCAGGAAGCGCCCCAGCTTCTCCAGCGATTCCTGATTCACCGCCATGGGCTGGGGCCAGCGCAGAAGGGCTTCAGGTTGGCGGAAGGGGTGCAGGTAGCCACCGCTCGATCGCTTCCGGAGGCACGCCCACCTGCTGAGCGATCAGCAGCACCAGCTGCTCGAGCCGGGCGAGGCGCTGCTCCATGGCCTGGAGCTCTGCGGTGCCGGCCTTGCCGCTCGTGCCACCCGTGCCCTTCCCACCTGAGGGAGGTTTGGGCTTGGGAGGGGGCAGCAGGGACTGGGGTGGCGGGCCGTTGGGGTCCGCCAGCAGCAGGCCCACCATCACGTCCTTATTGGCGCGCTTGGCCACCTTGATGCCCCTCTGCGCGCAGAGCTCCTGCAGGGTGTCGTTTTTCAAGGCCCGCAGCTCCGCTTCCGTGGCGGGCGCGCCGCCCTCGGGCTGGATCAGGGCGCGGGGTTCCTCGACCGCGGTGGCGCCATCGCCCAGCTCCTCCGCCAGACCGCGATAGAGCCGCGCATCGGCCTGGGCCAGCTCACGCAGGGCGGAGCGCATGGTGTCGGCGATCTCACCCATGGTCATCGGCTCCTTTGGCTTGATCCTGGGGCTGCGGCTGGGGCTGCGACTGGTTGGGTGGCTGCAGCTGGGGGGTTGTGGGCTCAGCCGGCTTTGGGGGCTGGCTCCCGTTCAGGCTGACGTCGATGGGCCCAGGCACACCGTCGCCAGGGGGTGGGGTTGTCGCAACTGCGGATCCGTGGCCGTTGCCACCTGGTGGGGGTGGCGGCGGCGTCAGCAGATCCTGGGACTTATTGATCAGCTCCTGCTGCTTCTGCTTGAGATCGCCGAGGCGGTCCTTGGTGCGGCCCCAGCGATTGATGAAATGAATCACGGCCCGCATCAGATCACCGAGATAGCCGCCGCCTTGAAAGGTATGGCGGCCTTTCTTGTACCTGCTGAAGCCATTCACCAGATCATCGCCGGCATCTTCAATGTCTCCCGCGATGGCCGTCACGATCTCCAGGAGCTCATAGAGTTCCTTGCGTTGGGGCAGGTCACGGCTGGCCAGGGCCGTGATCCGTTCCTTGAGGAGAGCGGTTTCATCCTTGGCCTTGTTGGCCAGGCGCCGGTGCTGGGCCCTGCTGCGCATCAAGCTGGAGTAGCAATTTCTCAGCTCCAGATAGGTGCTATTGAGCACCTCGCGTTCCAGTGGTTCCGGATCTGGCGGGAAATCAGAGGTTGGGGGCAGGAAGACCATGCCAGGCAGCACATCGACGTCCATCTTCCGAATGCAGCTGCAAGGTGCGGCGATTCACAGGAGGCTGGATCTATGCGTGTGGTGAATAGTTCCGGCATCAACCCGCGTGGAGACTGAGGCGAGAGGGGTGCAGAAGGAGCTGCAGATCCGCAGCAATCTTCACAATGTCGCTGGAATCGTCCGTGCTCCGAACAAAGCGGAATCCGTCCGCCAAAGACCGCAGGCTCGCTCGCGGCCCCCAGCCCCGGGCACCGGCTCAGCCTGGGGCGTACAAGGCCAGGGCGGCCTGCAGCAGCTGCTCTTTCGCAGGAGGATTGATCCAGAACGGGGCCAAGGGGCTGAGGCTGTGCTCACTGACGCCTGCTCCACTCTCGCCATGCCCCAGATCGACCTGCTCCTTGCTGCTGAGCTGTTGGTGGTGCTGCTTCTCGTCGCCACCATGGATGCAAGCTCCCCGCGGGCGGGGGCGGCAGAGCCACCGCTGCAGGAGCCAGAGCCCCCCGTGCAATGGACTGCCGAGACCGACCTCCATGCCCAACGCATCCTGCGGCTGGAGGAGCGCCGGACCACAGGCCTGGCTCCTCTGCGCTGAGGCCTGCAGAGGTAGACCTTCTCAGGAACTCGATGAACGAATGCGCGGCTGAGACACCAGCTGCCGCAGCAACACCACGAAGCTCTCCCCCTCGCGCCGCACCAGCATCACCGGACAGGCCGACACGCCCCACCGTGATGTCGCCGCCTTCTTCCAGGAGCGCTTCTGATGTTGGGATAAGCCATGGGATGGGTGGCGAGGGGATCTTGGGGCTGTCAGTCGGCTGGTTCTGAGAGCTGCAGCATCAACGTCGAGGCACTGAGCGGCGAGGGGCGAAACCCGAGCGAGCGGTAGAACGCAGCCGCCTGCTCGTCGATCGCGTGCACCAGCAGGGCTCTGGCGCCGATCAGGCGCCTGGCGGCAAGGCTGCGCCGCAGCGCATCGGCCACCAGGGCGCGGCCCAGCCCCTGGCCCTGCTGGCGACGATCCACCGCCAGCCGGCCCAGCACGACAACGGGAAGGGGGTCGGGCATGTTGCGGCGCAAGGCACCGGGCACCTCCGCCAGCACGATCGCCCCAGCCGACAGGCAGGCATAGGCGATCACGGCGTTGCCCTCATCTGGGCAGAGCACCACCGTGCGCGACACGCCTTGGCGCTCATTGGCCAGGGCCCGCTCCTGCAGCCAGCGGTTCAGGGCGGCGTTGCCGCAGTCGAAGCCTTCCAGCTGATGCTGCGGGCCGAGGGGCTCAGGCGGGCGCATGCCAGGGCTGCGGCGTACCGAGCAGACGCTCGATGCTGGCCTGATCCTGGGCGGCAGCGCCGGAATCCTTCAGATCAGCCAGCAGGGCCGTGGTCTGCTCCGGCGTCAGGGAAAACAGCGTGCGATCGAGGAGCACATCCCGCGCCCGCTCCTGGCAGCTGCGCAGGATGAATTCGGTGCGGCTGATCCCTTCCGCTGCAGCAGCCTGATCAATCAGCTGGCGCTGCTCAGCCGAGGCCCGCAGCTGCAGCACCTGATCGCGCGCCATCCCCCACATTCTCGCTGTCATGACATTGTAATGCGCCCGTTTAGGCCGGTTGGTACACCGCCAGGGCCGCCTGCAGCCGCTCCTGATGCTCCTGGCGCAGCTCTGGCGGGGCTTCGATGCGGATGCCGGCGCCAAAGGCAAACAGCCAGGTGCGCAGGTCGATGTCGGCCATAACGGTCCAGCTGGGCAGATCCAGCTCCACCGGATAGGGATGGCTGTCGGCTGGAGAGCCCGGCTCCAGCACGTGCGGCGCCTTGGGGTGAAACCACCAGGTATCGCCCGGCAGGGGCCGCGACAGGCGGGTGTGCTCGATCGGGTAGCGCTGCAGGCCTTCGCGGATGAAGGCGAAGCACCAGCCCTGGCTGCAGAAGCGCAGGGTGCGCAGTTCCCGCTCGCGGCTGCGGCCGCGGGGATGGCAGAGCCGCAGCTGGGCCGCAAGGTCGTCGCCGAAATAGATGCCGCCGCTGTGATGCAGCAGGGTCTGCAGGCGAGCGAGGGCCTGATGGTGGCTGTCATCGCTGCGGCGGGTGCCCCGTTCGCTGCGGCGCAGGGCGAGGCGATCCAGCCGCTCGCAGCGGATTAACCCCTCCTCCTGGCCGGGGCTGTCCTCCTCAAACACCAGATACCAGCCGATCGTTTGAAACAGCAGCTGCAGCGGCCACACCCGAAACGTGCCGAGGGGACTGCCGGGGAAAGAGGCCACCGAGGCGTAGCGCTCCAGCTCGATGCGCCGCCGTTCCACGATCGCCGTCTCCAGCGCCTCGGCCTGCCGCTCGGCGGCCAGGGAATCGGGGCGCACCAAGGCGCTGCTCACGATCGAGCGGTTCGCGAACGCCCGCACGGGGGTGGTGCCGTCCACGGCGATGCCGCCCCAGGCGAGGCGCTGCTCCAGCTCCCGCAGCAGGTCCTGGGCGGTGGGATCGGCCAGCCGGCCGGCCGCCTGGCTCACCACCCCATGGATCTCCCGCAACCGGTGAGCCGAGAGCAGGGCGGTGCCGATGGCATAGCCGTGGCGCACGTTGTCGTTGCGGTGGCGGAAGCCGTAGGGGGTGAGCAGCTTCTCGAGGTCCTTGCGCAGGGTGGCGGCCTCGGAAGGCAGGTAGGCGCCGGGGATGGCCTCGGTGCGCTCGATCAGGTGCTCGGGCAGGGGCACGCCGCCTGCCTGATCAAAGGGCTGCTGCAACAGGTGGCGCAGCAGGGTGAACACCCGCACGAACACCGGCCCATCGCCCATGGGCGGGAAGCCACCGTTCACCCCACCAGGCCAGGGTCCTGTGGCGTGCGGCTCGGGCTGAGCCGGCGCCAGCTGGATCGGCGCCAGGGCGGGCTCGGCGCTGCAGAAGCCGTTGGCCTCCAGCCAGCTCAGATCCTTGCGGATGGCGCTGGCATCCCCAAAGCACTCGCCGTGCAGCCGGCGCAGGTAGGTGGCGGCCTGATCGGCGAGGTCGCCCTCGGGAAGGGGCGAGACGATCGCCTCCAGCTCGGCGCGACTGGCGGGGTCGGCCGCGGAGAGTTCCGGGTAGCTGCTCATCAGGCGCAGGAGGTAGAGGAGCCGCTCGAGATCCAGCAGCCGCGAGTAGCCGTGCAGGGCAAAGTGCTTCTCGCGGTTGCGGGCCGAGCGGATGCGGTGATCCAACCGGGCCAGCTCGTCGCGCAGCAGCGGTTGGAGTTCCCGCTGGTGGGTAGGCACTACGGCCACTACCGCCGCAAAGCCCTCGGCCCTGGATGGCCCGAAGACCGGATCGGCCAGGGCGGCGGCCATCTCGCGGATCACCGGCTCGGGCACCAGGCGCTTGCGGGTCTGATTCCACTGCAGGCACGTACCCAGGGGGGTGTAGAGCCACCAGCCGATCCACTCCACCGGAGCGGGGAGGCTCAGGGCCTGGGTGATCGCCAGGCGCCAAGGGCGGCGGGCGTGGGTGGCATCCACGATCACCGGCACACCGGCCGCCACCGACTCGCGGATGCGCCGGTGCAGCAGGGCCTCGATGTCGCGCCAGGGGCCCTGCACCGCCGCGTCGCCGAACAGCTCGCCGCGCACCACATCGGTGGAGAGCACCACCGCACCGGTGAGCTGGGCCAGCACGCCGGCCAGGGTGGTCTTGCCGCTGGCGGGCGGGCCGATCAGCAGGTGGCAGCGCAAGGGCGCTGGCGAGGACGCAACAGGCGAGCTGGTCATGGCAGAAGCGTGGCGGCTTGAGCGCGCCACGGCAAGGCTCTACAAGCGAAAGAGCAGATTCAGATTCGCGCTCTCACTGGGTTCTGTCGAGCGGCTTTGCTCTTTCGCAGGGAGAACAGCAGAAAAACGGCCCGCGCTGCTGAGGCTGCTCCCAGCGCCTCCTCCATCCCATGGCTTCCCCGCGCCCCCCGTCGCTGGCCCAGGCCCATCACTACCGGCTGCCGGAGCTGCTGCACGACATCCGCCTGCTCGATCTATTGGAGCTCTGCGGCACCACCGTGCAGACCAGCCGGCTGCTGCAACTCAGCCAGCCCACCATCAGCCGCCGCTACCGGCTCCTCTCGGAGGACTTCGGCCTGGTGCGTGATCGCCGCCAGCTCTGGGGATGCGGCTATGGCACCTCGGCCGCGATGCGCCTGCTGCGGCTGGGTTGCCGCGCCCATCGCCTCGCCGCCGGTGTCGCCCGGCTGGGCAGCGACCTACTGCATCACTCCCTGCTGGCGGGTTGCCCCTGGCTGCTACCCACCCCCCAGCGGTTCCGGGCGGCGGCCAACTGGCTGGAGCTGGTGCGCCAGGGCGTGCTCGATGGTGCCCTGATCTCAGGCCTGGAGCTGGAGGAGGCGGAAGGACTGAACCACCAGGAGCTGGAACTGCTGCCGCTGGGGCAGCTGCCCCTGGCCCTCGCGTTCTGCCCCAAGGCGCCCGTGCTGGTGGGATCTGCCCCCGGCAGGCCTGCCCCCGGCGGGCGTGTGACGGAGGTGCTGGTGCCAGATCGGGGTGTGGCGCCCGGCCTGCGGCGGCTCCTGCGCGAGCTGGGGCTCCCCCTGCGCAGCGGCGGCAACAGCCTGCAGACCCCAGACGACTGGATCGGCCGGATCCAGGGCAGCGCCCTGGCTCTGGTGGTAGCCGATCGGGAGGCCGACACCTGGGCCTGCCTGCAGCGCTGGCCCCTGGGCCAGGGGCCACGGGCTTCCCGCCCGCACTGTCCGGTTTGGCTGGCGTTGCCGGCCGACTGGCAGGAGCACCCGGTGTTGCGCCACACCGCCCAGGAACTGGGCCGGATCGGCGCCGCGCAACAGCTGGAGGGCTGAAAGTATGTGCTCCGTGCATAGATCCAAGACTCGCGGCTCGAAGTGCTTCTGGTGTGCTGCCACATCGCTGCCGCTAGGTGCAGACTGGCCGCAGCGTCCCCTCACACTCATGCCACCCCACCCGCCACAGGCGGTCGAACCACAGGGGGGCACGCCGCGATGACCGCCCGCTTGGAAGACCTCAAGCCCGATGCCCAGGTCAAGGGTCTGGTAGGGCGCGAGGCTGTCCGCATCATCACGGCCCAGATGATGGGCGAGGCCGCCCAGGTGGTGTATCGGGACGGTCAGGGCACGATCGATACCCAGATCCTGTTTCGGGACAAGGAGGCCGAGCTGGAGATCGTCTCCGGTGGCCGCAAGTGGAGCTTTGAGGGCGACGGCGACCAGTTCCGGCTGGTGAGCGAGGCCGAGCGCATCCGGCTGGCCTACCTTTTCGACCCCTATGTGGCGGTGAGCGGCAGCGCGATCGACCCGCTGCCTCACCAGATCAGTGCGGTCTACGAGCACATGCTGCCCAGGCAGCCGATGCGCTTCCTGCTAGCCGACGACCCAGGCGCCGGCAAGACGATCATGGCCGGCCTACTGATCAAGGAGCTGCTGATCCGGGGCGAGCTGGAGCGCTGCCTGATCGTGGCGCCGGGGTCGTTGAGTGAGCAGTGGCAAGACGAGCTCAAGGAGAAGTTCGAGCTCAACTTCGAGCTGCTCACCCGCGACCTGATCAATGCCACCGGCCTGGGGAACCCGTTCGAGCAGCGTCCGTTGCTGATCGCCCGGATGGACATGCTCGCCCGGGATGAGGAGCTGCAGACCCGGCTGGAGCAGGCGCCGGAGTGGGATCTGGTGGTGTGCGACGAGTCGCACCGGATGAGTGCCCACACCTTTGGTGGGGAGATCAAGCGAACCAAGCGCTACGAGATGGGTCGGCGCGTGGGGAACCACGCCCGAAACCTGCTGTTGATGACAGCCACGCCACACAACGGCAAGGAGGAGGACTTCCAGCTCTACATGGCCCTTCTGGATGAAGACCGCTTTGAGGGGCAGGAGCGCGATGCCGTGCACCGGAGCGATCCCACCGACCTGATGCGGCGGCTGGTGAAGGAAGACCTCTACACCTTTGAAGGCAAGAAGCTGTTCCCGGAGCGCAGGAGCTACACCGCCCAGTACGAGCTGAGCCCCAGCGAGAAGGTGCTCTACGAGCGCGTCACCGAGTACGTGCGTGATGAGATGAACCGCGCTGATCGCAATGCCGATAAAGAAGGAGGTGGCAAGCGGCGGGTGAACGTGGGCTTCGCCTTGATGACCCTGCAGCGCCGCCTGGCGAGCTCACCGTTTGCGATTCACCGCTCCATCGAGCGCAGACGGGAGCGGCTGGAAGCTCGGCTCAAGGAGGAACGGCTGCTGCTGGAGGGGCGGCAAGTGGGTGACCGGCTGCAACTGGAGCGCAAGCTCGCGGCTCTGGAGGCCGATGACCTCGACGAGCTCTACGAGGAGGACACCGCCTCTGAGATCGAGGAGGTTGAGAACGCCTTCACCGACAACGCCACCTCAGCTCAGACCCTGGCGGAACTGGAGCACGAGATCCAGGTCCTCAAGGAGCTGGAGGTGCTCAGCAAGCGGGTGGTGAATTCAGGCACCGATGCCAAGTGGATGGAGCTGGACCGGATCCTCGATGCCCCTCAGATGGTGGATGAGAACGGGGGCCGGCGAAAGCTGGTGCTGTTCACCGAGTTCAAGGACACCCTCACCGACTTGGCCCGCAAGATCCGCAACCGCCTCGGCCGGGAGGAAGCGGTGGTGGAGATCCATGGCGGCGTGCCCCGAGACCGGCGGCGGCAGGTGGTGCACGCCTTCATGAACGATCCACAGGTGGTGGTGCTGCTGGCCAACGACGCCGCGGGGGAAGGCGTGAACCTTCAGCGGGCGCACCTGATGGTGAATTACGACCTGCCCTGGAACCCCAATCGGCTGGAGCAGCGCTTCGGGCGCATCCACCGGATTGGTCAGCAGGAGGTCTGCCACCTCTGGAACCTGCTGGCGCAGGACACCCGCGAGGGCGAGGTCTACATCCAGCTGCTCGAGAAGCTCGACAACGCCCGCAAGGCCCTCGGCGACAAGGTGTTCGACGTGCTCGGCCAGCTGTTCAGCGGCCGTTCGCTGCGGGAGCTGCTGATGGATGCGGTGCTCTACAACGCCGATCCGGCGGTGAAAGCCCGCATGCAGGAGATCGATGAGGCGGTGAAGTCCGATCACCTGCTGGAGCTACTGGAGCGCCGAGCCCTGGTGAAGCAAGGGATGGACACCAGCAAGGTGCGAGATCTGCGCCAGCAGATGGAGCGGGCGATGGCGCGCCGCGTCCATCCCCACTACGTGCACGACTTCTTCCTGGAGGCATTCCGGCGGCTGGGCGGCAAAGCCTTCCCCAGGGAGGAGGGCCGCTACGAGATCACCCACGTGTCACCGCAGCTGCTCGATCGCGACCAGCAGATCGGAGTGGGGGTGCCGGTGCAGCCCCGCTACGAGCGGATCTGCTTTGAGAAGGAGCATGTGGGGCAGAGCCCCAGGGCCGAGCTGGTGAGCCCGGGCCATCCCCTGCTCGAGGCGTGCATCTCCCTGATCTGGGAACGCCACGGCCAGGTGCTCAGCCAGGGGGCGGTTCTGATCGACGACGACGATCTGGGGGCCGAGCCGCGGCTGATGTTCTGTCTGGAGCATGGCCTGCAGGATGGACGCCGTAACCGTCAGCGGCAGCAGCAGCTGATCTCCAACCGGCTGGTGTTCCTGGAGATCGCCCGCTCCGGCGCGGTGAAGAGCGCCGGCTCCGCTCCCTATCTCGACTACCGGCCGCTGCGCACGGGTGAGCTGGAGCTGATCCAGCCGCTACTGGGGGATGGCTGGCTGAACCAGGACTGGGACCAGCTGGTGCTCGCCCACGCGATGCAGAGCCTGGTGCCCCAGCACCTGGAGGAGATCAAGCGGGAACGGCTGGAGCGGATCGACAAGGCACGCCAGGAAATCCAGGCCCGCATGCAGCGGCAGATCAACCACTGGTCGCGTCAGTACGAGGAGCTCAAGCACAAGGACACTGCGGGTAAGCGAACCCGCCTGCCGGCGCATGTGGCCAAGGAGCGCGCCGAGCTGCTGGTGAGCCGGCTGGGCAAACGCATGGCCGCCCTCGATGCCGAGGCCCAGATCAGCGCCCGGCTGCCTCTGATCAAAGGAGGAGCACTGATCGTGCCGGGAGGACTGCTGCGCCAACTGCGCGGCGAAACACCCGATGCCAGCGTGGATGCCGAAGCCCGCAGGCGGGTGGAGCTGCTGGCCATGGAGGCGGTGTTTGCAGCCGAACGCGCCCTGGGCCGCACCCCGGTGGACAAGAGCGCCGAGCGCGGCATTGGTTTCGACATCGAATCTGGGGGACCCGATGGTTCGCTGGTGTTCATTGAGGTGAAGGGCCGGGTGGAGGGAGCCGACTCATTGACCCTCACCTACAACGAGCTGAAGTGTGGCAACAACCAGCCCGAGAAGTTCCGGCTAGCGATCAGCACGGTGAGCGGCGATCGAGCCTCCCCGCCGCGGTATGTGAGTGGGATCGACTGGGGCCGCCCTGGCTTTGGTTCCACCGGCTCCAACTTTTCCCTTTCTGATCTGCTCTCCGTTGCGGAGGACCCGCACTAACCCATGACCAGCGACCACCCCGTCAAACGCCGCAAAAAGCTGATCGAGGTCCTATTGCCTCTTGATGCCATAAATAACGAAGCCATTCATCGGAAATCAAAATCTCCCAAGGGCTTTCCAAGCGCCGTGCACAAATGGTGGTCACCAAAACCTCTTGCATCATCACGCGGCGTCCTATTCGCACAGATGGTTGACGATCCATCTGAAATACCAGAAGAATTTCCCGACCTAGAGTCCCAGGATAAAGAGAGGCAGAGACTCCTGCGGCTAATATCGGAACTTGTTAAATGGGATAACACTCGGAACGAGAACATCAGAAAGGAAGCACTAGGAGAAATACTCAAGACATGGCGGAGAGCCTGCCAAGATAATCTTGATAAAGGGATACGGCCTAGTTTGTTTAATCCGGAGACTCCACCATCAGTGTGGGATCCATTCGCGGGAAGCGGAAGCATCCCCGTGTCAGCCCAGTGGCTTGGGATTCCCGCGGTAGCGAGTGACTTGAATCCCGTATCGGCGATTATCAATAAAGCAATTATCGAGTATCCATATCAATTCAAGGGAAAGGCAGCCCACTCGCTTTCCTCTGCGAACACGCAGGGGGCCGCTTTTATCCAAGACAACTGCGAAGGGCTAATCCAGGATATCGAGTACTACGGAGAAATAATTCTTGAACGAGCAAAGCAGAAGCTGAGCGACCTGTATCCATCCTACAGAATTGACCAAGAACTCGTAGATTCTAGGCCGGATCTTGCCCACTTGAAGGGCCAAACCTTAACTTGCACCGCTTGGATTTGGGCACGGACTGTCGAAAGCCCAAGTCCAGCTTTCAAGAACTGCTTTACCCCTCTCGCGACATCCTATCTGCTTTCTAGCAAGCCTGGGAAAGAAGCCTACTGTCTTCCCACCTACAAAGATGGCATTCTTGGATTCGACGTTTACCACGGGAAGCCGTCAGATTTGACTGCAATCAAGAAAGGAAGTAGTGCAGGAAAAAGATCTGCATTTATTTGCCAGGCTTCCGGAGATCCTGTTAACTATCAATATATTCGCGATCAAGGGCAGCTTGGAAGAATTGGTTCAGTGTTAATGGCGGTTGTGGCTCAGTCAAAGAATGGCCGCGTTTATCTGCCTCCAAGAGGCATAGACGCAGAGGCGGCGAAAGATGCAAAGCCGTCATGGAAGCCTGACCTTGACATACCAGAAAACCCAAGAGACTTTAAGACTCCGCTTTATGGCATGAAGAAGTTTGGAGATCTATTCACAGATAGGCAGCTTACTGCTTATTCAGTCTTTGCCGATGAGGTGCGTCGAATTTTTGCTGAAGCCTCTTCGGAGCTGGAAGCAGAAGAGAGCCATGAAGGTGTTATTCAGCAGAAAAAGCAGTGCTTGGCTCGCTATAGGGAGGCCATAGGTGTCTATCTTGGTATCTCAGTAGATCGAATGATCTATTATGGAACAAATCTATCGGGATGGCTGCCAAAAGATAGTGCTTTACGCGATTGCATGCCCCGTCAAGCGCTCGCGATGACATGGGAGTATGCAGAAGCAAATCCTTTTGGGAAATCCAGTGGCGACTTTCGCAGTTGCCTGAAGATTGTCAAGGATTTCCTTGAAGCTGCTACGCCAAACTCCCCCGGTCATGCATATGCGGCCCCGGCTCAGTCTTTCACGCCTGAGCCCGCGAGTCACAAGCAAGTAATAAGCACAGACCCGCCTTACTATGACAACATATGCTACTCAGAGCTAGCTGACTTTTTCTATGTATGGCAAAAGCGGATGTTTGCTGGAAGCCTGCCCGGTTTGTTTGAAACAATAGCCAGTCCAAAAGGAGAAGAGCTGCTCGCCTCCTCTTATCGATATGGATCACGTGAGAAGGCTGACAAAGCGTTCTTGGATGGGATGACGGGAGCACTTGTAAATATTGCCAGTAGAACGCATCCCGCGTATCCAATTACTTTGTATTATGCTTTTAAGCAAACTGAGAGCGTAGAAGACGGTGGTCACGCAAGCACTGGTTGGGAGTCATTCCTGGAAGCAATAGTTTCTGCTGGGCTTTCAATAACCGCAACTTGGCCTCTTAGGACAGAAAAAGAAGGGCGGCTCTTGGCTTCGGGTACCAATGCCCTCGCTTCATGTGTCGTCTTGGTCTGCAGGAGCAAAGACAGTTCCGCGCAATCTTTGACCAGAAAAGAATTCCGACGCCTACTGCGCAGATGCCTCGCAGAATCACTTAAGAAACTTGAAAGTGCCAATATTGCTCCGGTTGACATAGCGCAAGCTGTCATTGGGCCAGGCATGGCGGTGTTCAGCAGTGCCTCTGCAGTGCTCGATCAAGGCGATAGACCGATGTCTGTCAGAGATGCTCTTGTTGAAATCAATGCTGCTCTCGATGAGTATTTAACTCAGGACGAGGGAGAACTAGACGCTGATAGCCGATTTGCCCTTACCTTCTTTGAAAGCTATGGTTATAGTGAGCGCAGCTTTGGCGATGCCGAAGGACTTGCGCGAGCGCGTAATGTTTCAGTGGAAGGAGTCGCTCGTTCAGGAATTCTCAAGGCTGTCGCAGGCAAGGTCCAGCTACTTCGCCGAAATCAACTAGATGACGACTGGGATCCCATGCAAGATGACAGGCTCTGCATCTGGGAGGCCACACAACATCTCATTAAACGTCTGGATAGTGGCGAGTCGTCGGCCGCTGCTCTACTGGCTCGGCTCAAAGAAATCTCTGGTCACGGCAATCTGCCAGCCAACTGCAGAGCGTTGGCCTACCGCCTCTACAACCACTGCGAAAAGACCAAGCAGCCAGAAGAAGCACGTGCTTACAACGGCCTTGTGATCGCCTGGCCCGAGCTTGAAAAACTCTCAGCCCTGGCTGCCAACCCCGTTCAGTCCTCTCTGCTGTAACCCCCACCCAGTCCCATGGCCATCACCAACAGTGAGCGCGTCGGCAAGGCGCTGAACGAAGTCCGCGATGGGCTGCAGCCCTACCTCCAACGAGAGCTCTCCCTGAGGTTGAGCTCGGATTGGCAGCAGCGTCTTGAACCAGGCAGCAACCTGGATGACGTCTCCGCCCTCCTGGGACTGTTCATGAAGTACTGGGGGGATGTCTTCAAGCAGCTGCTCAGCCAGGAAGATCGGGCCTATGTGAGTGAGCTCAAGGTGGCCCGCAACAAGTGGGCCCATTCCGAGCCAATCACCTCAGACGACACCGACCGCTACCTCGACACCGCCGTTCGCCTCTGCCGCAGTATCAACGCTGTAGCCCAGGCGGAAGCCATCCGCGACCTGCGCTCCGAGCTGCAGCAGCAGGTGTACACCGAGCGGGCCCGCAACAAGGTCCGCTACAAGACCACCACCGAAAACCAGGTCAAGGCGGGTCTGGTGCCCTGGCGGGATGTGATCACCCCGCACCAGGATGTGATCCACGGTCGCTATCAACAGGCTGAGTTCGCCGCCGACCTCGACCAGGTGCGCCAGGGCAAGGGCAGCTCGGAATACACCGACCCTGCCGAGTTCTTCCGCCGCACGTACATCACCGGTGGCCTCAAAGATCTGCTGCGCATCGCCTTGCTTCGCCTCAACGGCCAGGCCGCTGACCCGGTGATCGAGCTGCAGACCAACTTCGGCGGCGGCAAGACCCACTCGATGCTGGCCTTGTATCACCTCTGCTCAGGCACCCCGCTCAACCTCCTCACCGGCCTCGAAGAGGTGTGCGCCGAGGTGGGCATCAAGAGCGTCCCTAAAGCCAACACTGCCGTTCTGGTGGGAACGGCCTTCAGTGCAGCGGAACCCACCACCAAGGCCGACGGCACTGTGGTGAACACCCTCTGGGGTGAGCTGGCTTACCAGCTGGGTGGCCCAGCGGGTTACGCCATCGTGGCCAACAGCGACCGCGAACGCATCTCCCCCGGTGCCCGGGATATCGCTGAACTCTTCCGGCAGTGCGCTCCCTGCCTGGTGCTGATCGACGAGTGGGTGGCCTACGCCCGCAATCTTGTCGGCAAAGACGACCTGCCTGCCGGCACCTACGACTCTCAGGTCTCCTTCGCGCAGGCGCTTACGGAAGCCGCCAAGCAGGTGCCCAATGCCCTGCTGTTGATCTCCGTGCCACAGAGCACCAACGAAATAGGGGGCTCGAATGGTGAGAAAGCGCTGGAGGGCTTGCGCAATGTGCTGCAGCGCATTGCAACGGAGTGGCGCCCTGCCAGTCCAAACGAAGGCTTTGAGATTGTGCGTCGCCGCCTGTTTGAGCCGATCCCAAGTGATGAGGCCGGGGCCCATCGTGACGCCGTCGTCCGCTCCTTCAAGGAGATGTACTCGCTCAACAAGAACGAGTTCCCCGCCGAGACACGCGAGGCCGACTACGGCGACAAGTTGACGGCCTCCTATCCCATCCACCCGGAGTTGTTCCAACGCCTTTACGACGACTGGAGCACCCTCCCCAACTTTCAGCGCACCCGCGGCGTGCTGCGCCTGCTCGCCAAGACCATCGAGGAGCTCTGGAACGGCGGCAGCAAAGACGTAATGATCATGCCCTCCTCCATGCCGCTCGATGACCTCGAGGTCAAGAACGAGCTGCTGCGCTACCTGCCCAATGAGTGGGACCCAATCATTTCCCAGGACGTCGACGGTGAGGGCTCGATCCCTGTTCGCATCGACGCCGCCAACAGCAACCTGGGACGGCTCAGCGCCTGCAAGCGCGTTTCTCGCAGCATCTACATGGGCACCGCTCCGGGTTCAGGAGCCGCCAAGCCCGGTATCGGCGATCAGCGCATCAAACTCGCCTGCGCCATGCCGGGAGAAGCTCCAGCGGTGTTTGGCGATGCCCTACGGCGGCTGAGTGATCAAGCCCGTTTTCTCAACCAGGACGGTGACCGCTACTGGCTCGACACCAAGCCCAACCTCAACCGCACTGCCGACGAACACAAGCAGAGCTATCTCAACGACCGAGACACCTTGCTGGTGGAGCTGAACCAGAAGCTCGACCGCGAAGGCAAAAGTCGCGGGGCTTTTGCCGGACTGCACCTCACTCCTCCCAACAGTGCGGCCGTCCCCGATGAACCGGCCACCCGTCTGGTGGTGGTGCCCTCCCAATATCCCCACAAGAAGGGTGAAGACAGTGCAGCCCTCACTTGGGCGAAGGAGGTGCTCTCCGCGCGTGGCACCAGTCCGCGCCAATACGCCAACACCCTGGTGTTCCTTGCGGCCGACGAGCGGTCCCTTGAAGATCTTGCGGACGCTTACGCCTCGCAGAAGGCCTGGCAGCGGATCAGCGACAACCGGGAGGAGCTTGATCTCACCCTCAGCCAGGTGAACCTGGCCGCCAAGCGCATCAAGGACGCCACCGACGCGATTGATGTCCGCATCCCGGAGACCTGGTGCCATCTACTGCTCCCTCACCAGGCCCAGCCCGGAAACCAGGGTCCGTCCTGGGATGAGTTCCGCCTTACCGGCGGTGAACCGCGCCTCGCCGATCGCGTCTCGAAGAAATGCAAGGACGAGGAGGCGCTCTATGTGGAGATCGGCGCCAGCCGCATCCGCCGCAACCTCGACAACTTTCTCTGGGCCAACCGTGACTCAGTCAGCGTGCAGGAGCTGGTGGATTGGTGCCGGAAGTACCTCTACCTGCCCCGGCTGAGCAGTGACGACGTGATCTTCAATGGCCTCACCAATGCCCAGGCCTCCCTGCAGGGCGAAAGCACCTTCTATCTGGCGGAAGCCTTTGATGAGGCCAGCGGACGCTTTATCGGCCTCAAGCCCCAGGGGCAGTTTCAGAGCGCCGCCACCATGCGGATGCTGATCGTCAAAGACGAGGTGGCCCTAGCCCAGATCGAGGCGGAGCGGGCCAAGCCCGTCGATCCTCCCCCCACAGGCACGGGCACCGGCAGTGGCACCGGAACTGGTCCTGGCCTTGGGACTGGCACTGCCACCGGAACGGGCACAAGCGCGACCAACACCAACACCGCCGAAGGCACTGGCAAGCCAGGGACTGGCGTCAATCCACCACCCCCGCAGGCGTCGCCACAGCGCACGACCTTCACCGGCTCCCTGAAGCTCGAACCTGTGCGCGCGGGCCTGCAGATGGGCCAGTTCCTCGAGGAGGTGATGAGTCACCTGCAGGCTCTACCCGGCGCCGAGGTGAACCTGTCTGTGGAGGTCCACGTCAAAGCCCCCAACGGCATCGACGACCAGACCGCCCGCATCGTGCTGGAGAACGCAGCGGCACTGAAGCTAGATAACCCGCAGGTCTACTAAGCCTCCATTTCAAGCCACTCCACCCATCAGCCCTCAAGCACCATGGAAAACCCAGAACCGCTTGTTCTTGACCGAAGACGCCTGAGCCTCGGCAAATACACCCACTGGGCAGCCAACCTCTCCGAGGAGGAGATGTATGGGTTGCTCTGGCTTTTGGGTGAATTGGGCATCAGAACCAGTGAGCACAACCTGCTGAGTTCCATCCAGGAAGTCGGCAGAGCAAGAACAGGTTTGCTGGGTGCTCTTGGTTTTGTCCACGGACACCCCGTCACCCAAGAGCAGGCCATAAAGGCCATACGCAATGCCTACAAGACCAGCCCTATCCGTCAAGATCTGAACCAAGTCTCCAATGACTAATCAAGTGACCCATCCGCTGCTTGCCTATCCAGAAGCTGAGCGCGTTGCCTACCTCTCAATCATTGCTGAACTTAGCAACGTTGACAGGAAGTTCGACGAGCTAGAGAGAAAGCATCTGGATGAGCAGCTGAAGGCCTTTGAAATTTCAGATGAAGGCAAAGCCAAGGTCTACGCCGCTGTCTTTCACTTCAAGGAAGAGCACAGGTCAGAAGTCCTAGCGTCTCTTCATTCCCTCGATGACAGCGATTTGCGCTTCACCTTGATTTCCGATCTCTTCCTTCTTGCATTGAGTAACGGATATATCTCCGTGGAGGAACTCGAGTACGTGCAGGAGATTGGAAGCCAGCTTGGCATCACGAGAGATCAAGTGATGGCCATCAAAGATGTTCAATTCCACCTGTGGCAGCTGAAGTCAACGCCATCCGATTCAGATGCCTTCAAGGCCATGCTTAAGGAATGTGCCAGCAATCTTGCTGCGGCAGGTGTTCCGATAGCCGCAATCGCTGGCTCGGGAAGCGTGTTTGGCCTCAGCGCTGCAGGCATTACCTCTGGCCTGGCCGCCCTAGGCGGTCTGATTGGTGGCGGGATGCTTGCCGGCACTGTCCTTGTTGTTCCTGCCATAGCGGTGGGTTCAGCCTGGGGGGTGAAAAAGCTCGTTGACCTTGTCACCGACAAGAAGTAATCATTTCGCGCGTCCCGTTCTTCTTTAGCCATGCCCAACACACCTGAAGACCTACCAGTAGCCCCTGCTGCGTCTCTTGATATGAGCGTGATTCTTGCCAAGGGGCTTGTCGAAAACCTTCCGGCGATTCTTTCTTCTTTCAAGGAGGTCTATGCCTTGCGCGCCAAAGAGAGCGCCTTCAAGGCAGCACTGGAGGCTCGTTGCGCCGACATGAAGATCAACAGTCAGAACTTCACGACCCTTGTCCAGAACCTGACCGAGCTTTCAAAGAGTGAGTCGGCAGACGAGGAGACAAAGTCAATGTACCGGGAGTTGATCCGCTCGCTATTTGAGCTGTTTACAGCCCGTTCGAAGGAATCGGATTCGTTTTCCAGATTTCTCAACGGATAGCCTCGATGTGGGGAATCAATCCATTCACCGTGGGTAAGATCATCGTCGGGGTTGGTGTCTCCAGTGCGCTACTGGGCAGACACGGCTCCCTGAAGCAGTTGACAAGAAAGATCAAGCTGCATGTATCGGAGCAGCATGCGGAAGGGGCAAAGGCCATGGCGCGTTCTGTCGCCCTTCAAGATCAGTCGCTCTATGAGAGACTAAAAAAAGAGCTCGAACGCGAGCTTTCGCCGGAGGAATACGAACGCGTCTTCGGTGACTCTAGTGATCCACCGTCTCGCTGAACCGTGACCTTAGCAATACTTCTCCCTGACGCGCATACGTGACAGGTCTTCTCACCGGTCTTGGTGATGGCTTTGTCACGCAAGAAGCCCATTGGCTACCCCGAGATCAGCTTCCTGTCAGTTGACGTTCTGGCCCTGCTGGCCAAGCTCCAGCAGGAGATGGGGCTCGATGCAGTAGGTCCTGTCTCTTTCAGTCTGCAGACGATGGAGACCTTGGCTTGCACTCGCTGGGAGCATGGGAAGCCGGGTGGGGATATCTTCTTCCACTCGCTGTTCAACCGCCCTGATGTGCCTCAGCCAGTAATTGAACACGTTCTGCGTCATGAGCTCCTGCACCTGAAGATCCCGGCCAGGGAGATCGATGGCAAGCTGATCTATCACCCGCCTGAGTTCTGGGTGGCGGAACAGGCTCTGGTTCCCTGGAAATTGGCGTCGTGGGGGTGGATGGTTCTCGCCTTCTGGGAAGTCATCAAGACGGACATCCCGAATGAACGCGTTTGGGTCAAGAAGTCTTGGCGGAAGCTTCAGAACTACCCCTACCCAAGCTGGCAGATGATCCTTGACGACCAGAGTAGATACTCTGACAAACAAGGCCAGATCCAGGTCTTAATGGAAAGTCTCTAATGAGCCTGAGCTACGAGTTTTCGGCCATGCCTGCCTGCCACCTGCCTACTTGATCGGGGACCGCACCTTGGCCCCTTTGCGGACATTCTCGTTGGCGCTAATCACCTGCAGGTTGCCAGGATGATGCTGGCCACCCTTTGCGAGAGGGATGACGTGATCCACGTGGTACTGAATGAATCCTGCCACTTGATTGAGTCTGTCCCGTTGTTCATAGATCTGCTGGATCAGCTCCTCTTCTTCGTCGCTCAGCTCCGGCGTTTGCTCGCGAATCCGCTGTTTCCTTCTCTGCAGATAAATCGCGGATTTGTGCCTGTCCACTTCGTGGACAGTCTCTGGTGGCGGACAACTCATCCCAGCCAGGTCCAGAGCTTCTCGCTCCAGTGTCCAGAGTTCGGCGCGTAGCGGCTTGGAGCACCACTGGTGATAACGAGTATCTCCGTGGAGATCGATCACATCCCGAAAACGGCTGACGACGTAAATGAAGTCATCCCCAAGCCGCTCGCCTGTCCACTGGGTCCAGCAGCGGGAGAGGTAACGGTCTTTGCCGCTAACCCAGATGAACAGGGTCGGAAGTTCAAGGGCCTCTTCTCCTTTCGCAGGTCCGCGTCGGGCATAGGTGCGATCGCCCTGCTTCGTGATAAGTCCGCGGTCGTTCGACTGGATGACGCGGAACTTCAGCTCCATGGCGTGGCGGGTTCACTCGCCTGCTGTGCCCAGCAGCCTATGGCCCAGAAACCCGACGAGCACGGGCCTGCCGGGGGGCGGACTTCCACTGAAGACCCAGTAAGGGGTCGCGCAGGAATCCTCAGCGTGCGCGGCCGCGCAAGGGCTTCGCAAGCCGGCCCGCCACTGGCGATGAGACGCCGGTGGCACTGGGTTCACGGAGCGCTGTGGCCGGCCCTTGCCGCTGGCCGCGCCTGCGCTTGCGGTCCTGCGCTTGCCCATCCGTGGCTGTTGCTTCACCATCCCGCTCCCCCCGGTCAGCCCAAGGAGCTGCTGCTGCCAAGGTCTCGCCTGAGGAGAAGCTGGTGGCCTCCCTGGTCGCCCTGCTGGAGGCCGGCACCACCCCCTGGCGGCGCGAGTGGGATGTCGCCTCGGGGGGCCACCACGTGAATCTGCTCTCCGGCCGCCGCTACCGCGGCGCCAATCCAGCACTGCTCACCCTGGGCATGCACCTGCGGGGGGCAGCCCTGCCCTACTGGTGTGGTTTTGCTGAGGCCAAGGCCCTGGGAATCTTCCCCCGCAAGGGCAGCAAAGCGGTGCATGTGCTGCGGCCCCAGGTGCATCAGCTGGGCGAAGGCTTGCTGGCGGAGTCGGGTTCAGCTGCTGAGGGTGGCCAAGGATCAGCTTCCGCCGATGGCCAGCCGTCGGTTCAGGCTGGCCGCAGTTGGGTCAGCTACCGGCCGGTGGCACTCTTCAATGCTGCCGATCTGGAAGGCGAGGCCCTGGAGGCGCTAATCCAGAAGCGCCGCCAGGCCGAAGGGGCCGTGCTGCGGTCCGAGCCGGAGCGGCTGGGGGCAGCAGATGCCGTGCTCAGCAGCTGGCCGGTGCCCGTGAGCTTCGCGGGTGATCGGGCCTGCTACCTGCCGGTGCCCGATCGCATCCAGCTCCCTGATCGCACCGCCTTCCACTCGGCCGGAGCCCTCTATGCCTCCTGGGCCCATGAGGTGATCCATTCCACAGGCCACAGCTCCCGTCTAGCCCGTGATCTCTCCGGCGGCATGGGAGAAGGAGGCGATGGCGGCCGGGCCTATGCCCGCGAGGAGCTGGTGGCCGAGCTGGGCGCCGTGCTCCTCGGCGATCGCCTCGAAATCGGCAGTGCCATGGCCAATCACGCCGCCTATCTGTGCCACTGGGTCGAGCTTCTGCGTGAGTCACCGCGGGTGCTGTTGCAGGTGCTCAGTGATGCCCGCAAGGCTGCCGATCTGGTCTGCCCGGAAGCACCTGCGGCGGATGGGGGTTGAGCCTGCTGCTGATGGGCAGGCCTTGGGCTCTGGCGATCACGCCACCCGGCCTGCCCCGGCTTGCGCACCGCGCAAGGGCTGACGCGAGTCGCTGCGCGACCCTTGCGCGGCGCTGGCGGCGCCGGGGCTCAACGGCGGTGTCGTTCGCCAGCCCAGCCATGGCCGCCACTCCCCTCAGCCGCTCCTGCCCGATCCGCATCATCTCGGTGCATCTCCTCGATGCCGCCGGCCAGCTGCTGCGGGTGCTCTTCCTCGATCGCGAGGGCCACATCAGCGCCAAGCCGCACTACGTGCCTCGCGAGCAGGCCCTGATCCTGGCTGCCAATCAGCAGCGGGTGCTCGGTCCCCAGGCCGAGGTGCGGGTGCTCTGAGCTCCCGAGGCCGGAGGCCCTCCGCCTCCGGCTTTCAAGCCAACAGCTCAGGTCATCAGGTCGTCCATCAGCGCATCCGGCAGGGGTGCCGCAGCGGCCAGGGCCTCGGCCTCGCCGATCAGGGCGCTCTTTGTGAGGCTGGCATCGAGCAGCACGCCGTACTCGCTGGAGCAGTGCTCGATGATCTCGGCCTTGGTCATCGCCGCAAAGTCCGGCATGGCTACGGCTGGATCGAGCACATCAGCTTCGATCGTTGTGGAGGCCTCGGGCTCCTCGTTGCTCTCGGGTGCGTCAGGGAAGCGGTCTGCCGGCTGGCTCTCCGGCCCTGGATCCTCGGGATCGGGCTCCTCCGGTTCCATCGGTGGCTCCGGCTCTGGTTCAGCAGGCAGCACCGCTGCGGAGCCAACGCTCCAGCCCAGCGCCTGCCAGCCGCTAGCGTGCACGGCCCACACGTAGATCTCCTGCTCGTCCTTGTGCAGCAGCACCCAGCCGGTGCGGGGATCGATCGGGGTGGCGCTGCTGATGGTTGTGCTCGTCATGGCGCTCAGGCGGGGACGGTGGCGGTCAGGCCCACATGCAGATCCGCCGGCGTGGAGGGGGTCACCACCGCCTTGGCGAAACAGATGCAGGGCCACTGCACCCGCGCCTGATCGGCGGCGGTGATGTTGATGTCACGGCCGCTCAGGTAGGCCTCCACCCGCCCGCCTTCTGCCGGCAGCGACACCTTCACGGCACTCACGAAACTGCCAGTGGCGCCATCGATCAGCAGCGGTGCCAGCTGCAGATCCACCGTGATCGCCGCGGTGTGGTGGGAATGGCTGGCCACCAGCGTGAACCGCACCGCCGCATCGAGCTTGGTGGTCAGCCGCACCACCTCACCGCTCACGAACCGTTTGGGAGCAGGCCTCAGGGCGCCGTGGGCGATCACACCCGCCAGGGTGGTTTCGGCATCGATCAGGGGGTTGCCGCGGTGCGGCTGGGCAATGGAGGGCATGATGAGGCTCCAGGGATCGGAATCAGAAGGGGTGGCTCAGCGGGTGGGGCTCAAGGTGGGCTGATCAGGGTGCGGCCAGCAGCGGCGGCGTGATCCCATGCAGCCGCCCGGCGGCCCTGGGGTGGAGCACGGCAAAGCCCACGTACCAATCCACCCGCGTGCGGAACACCGGTGCATCCGGCACCTCGCCCAGATCCCGCACCGAGATGCCGTAGCGGCCCTGGAACGGTCCCTGCAGCCCGGTCACTCCCTGATCGCCCAGCGCCAGGCAGTAGATCGAGCTGGTGCCGCCGGCCTCGCCGTAGCCCAGTACCTCCCGGCCTTGGGCATCGCGATCCACCGTCAGGATCTCGCAGTCCTGATATCGGTGCACCGTCATCCCCAGGGCGTTGGTTTCCGCCACGTAGGAGCAGCAGTTGCTGCTGCGAGCCAGGGCATTGAGCTGGCGGCGCATCGCGCGGCCCATCAGCAGCACCTTGGGCCGGCCCATGCCGTCCACCGCGTCGATCAGCTCATCGAGCAGGTCAAAGCCCAGGGGCTGGTTGCCGTTGTCGATCGCCATCGCATCACCCGCCGGCAGGCGCTTGGCCAGGCCGTCAAACGCCCGTGCATCCGCGGCGGCATCGCCGTTCACGATCGTCGCCTCCAGGGTGAGGCGCATCGAGCGGATCTTCATTTCGATCTGGCTGGCGCGGGCCTCCGGGCCCATCAGGTCCACGATCGAGCGGTCCACATCCACATCCCCACCAAAGAGATGCACGGCCTCGGCCCGCTGGTCGATCACGCCGTAGCTCTGGCTGTAGCCCTCGTTCACGGCGCGGAAGCCCACCGCCGGCAGCTCCTGCTCGGCGGCATAGAAGAGGCCGCTGCCGTTGATGTTCAGAAACGGCAGCCTTGCCAGCAGTTCACCCTCCGAGAAGGTCTTGAGCACGGCGAGGTGCTCGAGGCGGGTTTCGTACTTGGCCGCCTCGATCAGGGTGAGGCCCATGGGTGAGGTGGGGCTGGGCCCCATGCAGGTCACGGGCTATTGCCGAGGCGGCAACAGCAGAGGACTGCCCTGCTGCCATGACCATCACCGCTGCCTCGGCCACCTCTGCTGCTCAGGCACCGTTCAGCGCGGAGCGCTGGCGTCAGTTCTGGGACCACTGGCAGGCCCAGCCGCAGCAATGCGACGGCATCGAGCAGTTGCGCCAGGCGGTCATGGCCGCCGATCCACAGGTCCTCACCGAGGCCGCCCCCTGGCGGCAGACCTTCTCCTCCGCTCCACCGGCACCGCCGGCTCCGGTTCATGCCAACCCACTGCCGGTGGCCTGGGAGAACCAGAACGACAACGCCTCAGGCACCGGCTACCGCGAGTGCTTCTCCAGCAGCTGCGCCATGCTCGCCCGCTACTGGGGCAAGGTCAGCAGCGACGACGCTTACAACCTGATCCGCGCCCGCTACGGCGACACCACCTCCGCCGAGGCCCAGCTGGCGGCCTTGCGCTCGCTCGGGCTGACGGCGAACTTCGTCACCAACGGTGATCGGCCGATGCTGGAGGCCGAGATCCAGGCCGGCCGTCCTGTTGCTGTCGGCTGGCTGCATCACGGTCCCGCCACGGCCCCCACAGGCGGCGGCCACTGGAGCGTGGTGATCGGTTTCACCGAGACGGTCGCCATCCACCACGACCCCAACGGTGAGGCCGACCTGGTGCCGGGCGGCTACACCGCCAACACCAATGGGGCAGGGCAGCACTACAGCTGGACGAACTGGCTGCCGCGCTGGGAAGCCGACGGGCCTGCCACCGGCTGGTTGCTCACCTGCCAACCCTGACCCCAAGGAGCAGGGCCATGGCGGATCCAGGGGGCTTTGATCGCGAGCGCTTCCTGCTGCGGGCCGTGGCGGGGGTGTTCATGGCCCAGTTCGCGCTCTATGCCGCCGGCTTGGGCGGCTGCTTCTGGCTTGGCCTGCAGCAACGGCCTGGTCCGGCCTGCAGCCGCTACGCCCAGAACCTGCAGCAGACGTTTGAAACGGCGCTCGGCACCTCCCTGGCCCTGCTCGGCGGCAGCAGCCTGGCCACTGGTCGCCGCAAGGATCCCGATCCCTGAGGCGGCTTGCTCCGGCCCTCTCCAGTCTGGGGCCCTCCTGCCGTCGGGCCCCCGCTGGGATCGGTCCCGTCGCTGCGCCACCCTTGGCTCTGCTGTCTGCCCGCTCACCGTTCTGCTCACCCGAGAACGATCCGTTCCTGCTGCTCGAATCCACCCTGCGGTCGATCGAGCAGATCCTGCGCCGTAACCAGGGGCTGCCGCTGCGCCGCACCTGGATCGAGCAGCCCTATGGAGAAGAAGAGATCACCCTCCTGGAGGAGGAGGTGATCCCGGCGATCCAGCAATGCCTGGCCCGCCTTGATGAGCTCGATCAGCGCCTGCTGGCCCAGCAGGAGCTGCTGCACCGCTGCCACCTCGAGGCCGAGCGCGAGGCACTCTCACGGCTGCGGCTGCAGATGGCTTGAGGCGCTGAGCCGCACACGGCCATGGGGTCGGCGAGGAATCACCAGCACGGCCCCGAAGCGCAGGGCTGCGCCCTGCTCGCCACGCCCTGGCAAGGGCTGACGCGAGTCGGCTGCGCCGACCCTTGCCAGGGCGTGGGGTCCGGGGCAATCGGGCGGGTGTTCCTCGCCGACCCCATGGCCTCCTCTGCTCCCCTCGCCTGCCCCATCCGCCAGCTGGTGCTGCACCGCTATCCCGCTGGCCTCAAGGTCGCCGGCGCCGAGCGCGTCACGGTCTTCTATGGCCGCCGCGGTCGCCCCGTCAAAAAGCCCCGCTACATCCCGATGGAGCTGGCCCACCAGCTCGCCCGCAAGCTGGCTGCCAAGCACCTCGGCACCGTCTCGGTGCTCTGAGGCGGCGGCCTTCTGGCCCGGCGCTGCCGGGCCTCAAAGCCAGCGGCGGTAGCGGCTGCGCTGCCGTCTGGCGGCGGCTTGCTCAGCTCTGCTGCCGAACTGGGGGCTGGTGCCATTCCGGCGCCGCCGCACCCACACGCCCTGACGGATAAGGCGGCGATCGGCCCCATTGGCCTGCTGCACCGACACCAGGCTGCCGTAGCCCGCTTGCTGCTGGGCCGTGGCACGGCGGCGGGCCTGGCCGGCGTTAGCTGCCGGCACCACGGTGGCGGTGGTGCGGCGGCTCCAGAAGGCCAGGTAGTAACGCCAGCTCGCCACTGCGATCAGCGGCGGGGGCTGCGGCTGCTGGTCGCAAAGCCCGCCCGGTAGAGCTCCGCAGCACTCATCGCTTGGGGGTTGAGCACTTCCCCGAATCCCCCAGCGGATGCAGCGGCTGCCGGCAGGGCACCCGCCGTCCCCATCGCCCCACGCTGCTGAAACAGGAAGCCATACACCGGATGAATCCGCAGCTGATCGAGGAACTCCGCGGTCGTCATCGGCCGGCCGTCGTCGCCCAGCAGCGGCTGGCCCTGGCCATCGAGCGGTTCGAGCACATCGCTGCCGTCCTTGCTGGTGCTGAGGCGAAAGCTCTCGCCCAGCTGCCCCTTGAACACATCAAAGAAGGTGCCCCGTCCATCACCGCCGGTGCGGCCCTCCGCTTCTGAGAAGGCGCGCTCCAGCAGCCGCTCCTTGCGCAGGGCCAGCACCTGGGCCTGGGCGCCATCGCGTTCGGCCGCCACCGCCGCCACCTTCTTGGCAGAGGCTTCTTCCATCTGCCGCTCGCGCAGCTCCACCTGCTGCTCCAGCAGTTGCTTCTGCCGTTCCGCCTCCTGCAGGCGGGCGTATTCCTCCGGGTTGATCTCCGAGAAGCGGGTCAGCTGCTGGCGCAGGCCGCGCAGTTCCTTCTCCAGCTGGTTGCTGCGGCGGCGTTCGGCCTTGAGGGCCTCGCTCAGGCCATCGCTGCCCTGGCCGCTGCCGGAATCCGCCTCGAGCGAGGCACTGCGATCAGCAGCGGTTGTGGTCGGGGCAGCTCCGTCGCTGCTGAGGGGCTGCTCAGCGGCCTCAGCTCCTGGGGCATCGAGGGGATCGTTGCTGCTGCTGATGGTGGTGCTGGTGGCTGTGCTGCTGCTGGGGGTGGTTGCGTTGGCCATGACCCGTCTCGGCTGTCAGTGGATCGGCAGCCCATCGCGGCGCTGCCACCTGCTGTTGCCGACCAGCCCTTGCTTCGCCGAAAACTGCTCCGCTGCGGCCCCCTTCAGTCTGGCTACGGGCGTCAAGGCTGAAACAAGCGCCCCGGCTTGTGGACGTTGGCTCCGCTGCGCTCCGCATCGGCCGGTGGGTCGGCCTTGACTCCCTCCGCCAGCCCTCCGGCGTCCTCCGCTGCGCTCACCGTGGCCCCTTCTTTTTCCAGCTGGTCGTTCTGCGATCTCGATGATTGGTGCACAGTCCTGCAGAACCAGTTCCCCGGCAATCACTATTTCCTGCCTCTGCTCCAGGCCGAGCTGGATCGGCGGTTGGCTGCCATGCCCCTCCAGCCCGCTGATCCAGAGCTTGAGGCCCTCGTGGCGGCGGCCGAGCGCTCCTGGTCTCCACAGCAATCCCCGCTCGAACCCTTCGATTGGCTGGCCTGAGCCAGCGCCGCCCGCTCAGCTGCGGCGAGCGGGCGGCCGGTTCGGTTTGAGAGTGCCAAAGATCCGCTCACCGATCAGCGGCTGCACCAACGCACCGATGCCGCCAGATCCGTAGCTGGCGCCGAACTCCAGGCCATGAAAGGCGGTGTGCTGGGCGTAGGGATCCACATCCGCATCACCGGCGGCGTTGAGCAGCGCCAGATCCCCCAGCCAGATCAGTCCCTCGCAGGGCGCCACCACGGTTTTGCTGAGCGCACCTCGCGGTGCGACGCTGCCGCCAGCGGCTACCCGCCGGCCGTGCTGCTGCCACACCAGCGCACTGCTCAGCCAGATCGCCCCTGGGTTGGGCGGCAGCCGGGCGGCGCGGCAGAGGTAGCCGTTGTAGGTGAAGTCACCGGTGTCCACGCCGGGGCCGTTCTCCTTGGCGGAGATGTAATTGGCCCGCGCGAGAAAGCACTCGAGCACGTGGCTGGCCACCACCGCAGAGGTGGTGTCGCCGGGGATGGCGTTTTCCGCCAGCAGCAGACGGGCATTGGCAAAGGGCTGCAGGGGGGTGGCTCCCCAGGCAGCGGTGTTGCCCCTGTGCTGGCCGCTCGAGAAGCGGCGGGGGCTCACTATCGCTTGCGACCGCCAGGACGTCATCGCTCAGCCCCGCAGCATGGCGGCCGTGCCCATCGAGCCTGCAGCGGCAGTGGTGAAGGCCACCCAGCTGGCCAGCTCCGGCAGCAGGAGCAACAGCTGCTCGCCGTTGCGCCGCCGTTGGCTGAGCAGGGCAGCAGCCTCGGAGCGGGGGTTGGCATAAACGGTCTCCCGTTCCTGCCGCAGCAGGCTGGTGTCGTAGGCGATCACATCCGCTTTCTGCAGCGGTGCATCGCCGGCGGCGGCCACCGAGCCGGCGATGGGTCCGGAGCTGCTCTGCTTCTCGATCGCCTGCTCCTGGTCGGGGCCGGCCGCCAGCAGCTGCTGATCGATCAGCGCCACCGCATCGAGCAACGCCCGCGCGCTCAGCACCCCGGCCGGATGGTGGCGCTCCAGCGTCGCCATCGCCCGGCTGATCGCATCCAGACAGGGCACGGTGGCGGGCAGGGCCAGGGCCTGGCGGATCGCCTCGGGGTCGCTCGGTTGCCAGCTGGTCATGCAGAAGCCGGGGCGACGCCGGCCAGATCCCCCAGCCATTGCCGCAGGGCCACGTCGCTGACGATGCCCCGCTCGTGCAGCTGCAGCATCTCCGTCACCGTGGGCTGGGGCTTGGGCGCTGGTGCCAGCGGGCTGATCTCCACCAGCAGCGCGGGGCCCTCCTGCACGGGAAGCGGTTCACCGGTGATGGCGCACCAGTGCTGCAGCAGCGAGGAGAACATCGAGGCCTTCTGGATCGCCTGGCTCTGCAGCAGCGCATAGGCCTGCGAGGCTGCCATCGAGATTTCGGTTGCTGTGCGCGGTGCCCCCTGGGCGGCGGCCGGAATCAATGCATCGCGGCGCATGCCCTGATCGAGCGATTCCAGCCAGGCGCGGTGCTCCGCCAGGGAGCGGGCCTGGATCTCCACGAACTGGAAGCTGGCACCCTCCGGTAGATCCAGCACCGTGTTCGGCCCCAGCACCACCGGCTCCTGCTGAGAGGCTCCGTTGCCGCTGCCCATCGCTCCGGTGACCCCGGTGCGCACCCCCACCGGCAGGGCTGTGCGGTAGAGCAGCTCCTGGTAATCGCTCTGGCAGCGGAAGTGGTTGAGGTACTGATGGGCCAGGCCCAGATGCGGCAGCTCGCCGTCTCCAAAGGCCGCGCCATGGCTGGCATACCAGATGGCGGGCAGCTGGCGGATGCCGCGGTAGTGGCGCTGCTCGAGCCGTTGCCGCCGCCAGCCGCTGGGGGCCTGGGGATCCGCCACCAGGGTTTCGGTGGTGAGGTCCATGCCCACTCCGCCTGGACCGTCGGCAACCAATGACGCCGTCAGGTACTGCCAGGGGTGAGGCGGCGGCTCCTGCATGGAGGCGTTCTCCCCATCGGCGAGCAGGCCATCGGCCCGCCGCTCACGCCAGGTGATCGCATCCGGGAGCGCATGGTTGCCGGGCAGGTGCCAGTGCAGCACGTTGCGGCGCTCCAGCAGCAGCAGCCGCGGCAACGACAGCCGATCACCGTTGCGCAGGGCCTGCTGCCGGTCTCCCTCGCTGGGCCATTGGTGGTGCGGTGGGATCACCCCCACCAGGGCAGCACCGTCCCGCAGCACCAGCAGATCGGCGGCCTCCAGGAACACCCCCAGGTCGGTGCCGCAGCCATCCACATCGCTGATCACCGCCTGCAGGGAAGCCGGAAGCTCGCGCCAGTGGCTGGAGGCCAGCATCCCCGCGAAGGTGCGCAGCGCATCGCGAAAGAAGCCTGAGGGCAGGGCTGCCTCCACCCGCCGCCGGTAAGCGCTCTCGGGCTCCCGTTCACCCCGGGGCAAGTAGTGCTCCCGCCGCCCGGCCAGCAGCTGCCAGCAGTCCTGCACCAGCTCCAGTTGCGGCAGCAGCGCCGCCAGGGAGGGATGCAGCGGCCAAGGCAGCGGACCGTCGACGGATGCAGGCAACCGGGGATCAGCAGCACTGCCAGCTATTGCCGGTGCAACGCCCCGCGATCAGTCAATGCGCCTGGAAGCAACGCGGTCTGCGTCTAGGCCAGCAGCAGGGATCAGGATGGTTCAGACCCGCAAACCGCACCTACGGTGGGTCACAAGGTCAGCGCAGATCCACTGCCATGACAGGCAGCCAAATCCACACAGCTGATGCCTTGAGATTGGTTCTCGGAAAACAATCGGCTTGCCGGACTGGTTCTCGGAATCGCTGAAGAAAAGTTATACATACCCCAACCCCTAACCTCGCTCATCTTAAACGATGTCTGATGAATTACGCCAAAAGGCCAGATCAATTGCTGAAAATATTTCAAGACAAGATCCAAGTCGGATACGGCAAGCTAATGCCTATGCACTTGAACAGGTTGCTGATGAATTTCGGCGATTCAAAGAAGGATTTGATTCTGGGGACTGCTATCTGTGCGGACGGCCTCTTGCAACCTTCAGCGAAAAGAATATATGTCTTCACTGGCTGCTTAAGCCAAAGGGTTTCAAGAAGAAGCACTTTCCCCCACTTGGGTTGACTTACGGATTTTTCAGGATGCAGAGCTATCTCCGATGGGTTGCCAGCCAGGAGGGATTCGCGAAAAACATTAATGACATGCAAGACGAGGCAACTGATAACAGAATATCTGAGGTCACGATCTGTTATCGTCATTTAGAATGGTCATTCTCATGCAGAGAAAGCGACTATCTAGGACACCCCAGCACACAACATGGCAGACATCAGCATTTTCATTTTCAGATGCGTGTAGGCGGGAAGCAATTTATCAACTATTCTGACTTTCACGTGCCCTTCTCTGAGGAAGATATCATCAAGATCGAATCCATTCGGACCTTCCCAGAGGCTTTTACTCATGAATTTCCATTCGGCTGGGGAATGGAGGACGCGTTAAGCGAGGAGATATTGCCCGAGATTATTAAATCCGCAACACTACGAACCGACGACAATGATCCCAGTGTGTTCAGCATTAGTTCATTCGTGCAAGCAGAAGAAGGACACCTCATCAGTGGTGATGATATTGCGGACCTGATAGAAGAGGCAAAGACCAAGAAAGTGGCATTGTCTAGCCTTCTGCATAAACTGCCAAACGCGAGGGCTCAGATTATCGTATCTCCAGACTCAGACGTTGTAAACAAAGCTCCACGGAGCCGAAGAAAGACGGATGTATAACATCAAGATACAGAAGACGGGAGCGTAATCTGGATTCGATGCCTAGATTTCAGCCCGCTTCTGATCTTGGCGTTAAGCACCCAGATTCCCAACTCCCTGACTGGCACTAGGAATGTCCAAGCTGTCGTGGTCAACCGTTAAATCTGCTGCTTCCGAGCTGAGCCAGAAAGAGCTGCTCAGCCTGGTCGGTGAGCTTTATCGCCTCTCCAAGGACAATCAATCCTTCCTCCATGCCCGCTTCGCGGACAAAGATGCTGCGATGGAGGATTGCAAGACGCTCGTCTCTGAATGTCTATATCCGGATGTGCAGCGCGATCGCCCGCTGCAGGTCGCCAAGGCCAAAAAGGCTGTTGCCGATTTCTGCAAGGCGGTTGCTGATCCAGCCGCCCATGCCGACCTTATGCTCTTCTTCGTGGAGCAGGGCAATGCCTTCACGCTGGAATATGGCGACATCGATGCGGGCTTCTACAGCGCCTTGGTGGCCATGGCACGCCGCGCCGCCGAGGTGATCCGCAGCCTGCCCGTCAACCTGCAGGAGCCCTTCAGGGAGCGGCTGGGAGAGGTCGTGCGCTCATCCTCAGGTATCGGCTGGGGCTATCACGACGACCTCACGGACATCTACGCCGCCGCGTTCCCTGATCGGTGATCGGCGCTGAGGCGTGCTTGTGCGGAGCTGCTTACTCCTGCTCTGAATCCGCATCACGCACAGCCATCGCCACCACCCGCACGCTGCAGGCCTGGCTGATTTCCCGCCAGCGCTCCAGCGTGATGCCCAGCCGTTCCAGCACCACCTCCAGCGGCTGACCCTCCCGCAGCAGCTTCTGCCCCCGCACATGCAGTTCCCGCCAGCGGCCCGGCACCGAGATCGCAAAACCCTTGTCGCGCAGGTAGTGGGTGATCTCACCGTTCACAAACGGCCTGGCGTAGGCGATGAAGTGGTTGGGGCTGCAGCCCGGCCGCTGCATGTCGTAGCGGCGTGAGGCCTTGATCAGCCCGATCGCCGCCAGCTGCTCCAGGTCTTCCCTGGGATGGCCGGTGCGGCGCGCGTAGTTGGCCGCCACCCTGGCGGCAAAGGACAGGTGCTGCACCACCAGAGCATCAGCCGCGGCATGGGGTGAGCAAGGGCGCGGGCCAGCTCGACGGCCTGGCGTTGCAGGGCGCGCACTGGCCTGCTGCGGCCGGGGGCGGTGGGCTGGCGGTGGGGTGCTCATCAGGTGCGGGATGGTTGCGGGGTCAGCGGGAGAACAGCAGCGGCCGGGGCGTGGCCTTGCCCTGGCTGCGCCAGTGCTGGTTCTGCAGCCAGATCACGCCCTGGCAGAAGGCATCCACCAGGTCGTCGTGGGCGCCGTTAGGGAACCCCAGCAGCTCGCTGATCAGCGCCTCGTTGCCGCTGCAGAAGGCCAGCTGGCCGGCCTCCAGCAAGGGAGCCACCGCATGGGCACGGCTGACCTTGCTCCCCTGGGGCCGCACGGCAATCAGGCCCGGGATCTGGCGGCGCAGCAGCTGACACACGGCCGGGCCATTGGCCGCGTCCTCAATCAGCACCGCATGGGGCAACAGCGCCGGCCCCAGCGACGTGAGGGTCTGGCTGAGGAAGTGCACCACGCCCGGCAGATCGAGGCGGTGCTGCTGACTCCAGAGCACCTCGATCCGGTGGCTGCTGGGGTCCTGTTGAGAGGCGGAGGCCTGGGCTGGCAGGGCAGGCATGGGGGCAACCGGTGGGCGTACCCGCGCGGCGCTGCGGTGCAGCTGCTCACCGCGGGCCAGCGCCTGGGCAACCGGATGACGGGCCTCGGGCTCCGCCAGCAGGCCCAGCAGGCAGAAGCCGCAGTAGTCGTTCTCCTGCCCGCCCTTGAAACTCAGGTCGCAACTGAGCACCACAGCGGCACAGGGCCTTGGCTGGGCTCGTGTGTCTTGGTGGTCGTTGCTGGTGGTCGCTGCGGGGCGGATCCACTCGCGCCGGAACAGCAGGCCCTCTGCCGGTGAGGGCCGCTGCTGATAGAGCGCATTCCACCAGTAGCTGCCGGCGCGGATGCGGATCTGCTCCAGCTCCGCCAGCGGGAAGCGCTCCGGGCAGAGCGGCTCACCGGGCTGGCGCCAGTCCTGCTCGATCGAGCAGGTGGCGGGGAACGGGATCTGTTGCCGGACGGGTTCGGCCAGCGCCGGCAGGTTGACCACATGCCAGTGCTGCGGGGCGGCGCCGGCTTCCTGCTCCAGCAGCCAGCCGATCAGATCGTCCTGATGCCAGCGGGTCAGCACCACCACCTGGGCGGCGGAGCCATGACTCGCAGCGGCCCCGGGTTCAGCGCGGGTCAGCCACACCGACTGGAACCACTCGATCAGCTTCTGGCGCTGCGCCGCCGAGTTGGCATCCTCCGGGCCCTTGTAGGGGTCATCGATGATCCCCAGCGCATAGCCCTTGCCCGTGAAGGGGCCGCGCACCCCGGCGGCGATGCAGCCGCCGCGCTCGGGGGTGAGCCAGTTGCCTACTGCTGTGGAGTCTGGCGAGAGGGAGTGACCGACCGCGCGGTAGTAATGCCGCGCCTCACGGCTATGGGCATAGGCCAGCTCGGCCGAATAGGAGGCGATCGCGCAGAAGCGCGTTGAGTAGCGACTCACCCAGTAGGCCGGAAACAGCTTGGAGACCAGCAGCGATTTGCCGAGCCGCGGCGGGCAGCAGACGATCAGGCGGTTGAGCTCCCCATCAGCCACCCGCTGCAGCAGGCCGATCAGCCGCTCGGCCCAGGTGTGGAAGGCGTAGCAGGGATAAGCGGCCACGATGAAATCCCGGAAGGCCTGAACGTCTTGATGACCAGGCTGCTGCCGTTGGGCATCCGGCACCCCCAGTAGGCCGGCATCTCCCCACAGGTCGGTGGCCGGATCCAGCAGCAGCCCAGCCATCAGCTTTTCGCCTCCGGCGGTTTGATCGGCGCCCGCAGCAACCCACCGATCTCGGCGATCACCCGGAAGGCACCCACCGCGGCGTTGAACTGGCCCGCATCCATCGCCCGCCTGGCGCAGTCATTCAGCGCAAAGATCTGCTCGGCCTGGTGGCGGCGGCGGTCAGAGATCAGCTCCTCCACCATTCGCTGCCGCGCTAGGGCCAGGTAGCGGCTGATTGTTTTGATGTTGGTGATTCCCCAGTTCTGGGCTGCTTTTTCCCTGATCTGTGCCAACGGCAGCCGCTGGGCGATCCACAGCTGCGCCTCGGCGATGCGGGTCTCCACCTCCATATGGGTGGCGCGGGGTTTATGGGTCTGGCTGCGGCGCCCCCGCGGCGGGTTGCCCTTGCCCACCGGCCGGCTGGGGTCTGCAGCCGGCCAGACGGGCTGGCCATCGGCGTCCTGCTGGGGTGGCGCCTGCCGCAGCTCCTCCAGCAACGCCTGATCGGCATCTGGGGTCTGGGCTTCGCCGCTGCCGACAGACTTGGCTGGGGCACGGCGGCTCACAGCAATCCCTCCCGCAGGATCAGCCGCACGTAGGCGGCCCACTGCTCGGGGGTGAGCACCACCCGCCAGGTGCCGCCGCGGAAGCGCACCAAGGTCGCCGCGAACCCCGCAGCGGCGTGCTCGGCCTGCAGGGCGGCCTCCTCTGGCTTGAGACGGGCCGCCGCGGCGGTGTTGGCCCAGCTGGCCACCTGGATCACGTGGGCCGGCACGCCATCGAGATCGCCGGTGTCACCGCCGGCCGTGGTGGTACGGCCGGCGCCGAGCTTGCGGCGCACCACCAGGCCCAACAGATCGCTCAGCAGCTGGGCCGCTTCTCGCTCGGCCGCATCCCCCTTGCGCTTCTGGGGATTGGCCATCGTTCAGCTCCGGCCCGGCTTGATCGTCCAGAACGCCTTGCCGTGCTTCTCCGTGGCGGCGCCAGTGGCGACCGCCAGCCGCTGGGCCTCCTTGAGGGCCTGCTCCTGCTGTTGCAGCGGCTCGGGGTAGGCGTAGCTGGTGCGCCCGGCCGACCAGCAGAAGCTGCAGCCGTTGTGGGAGAAGGAGGCATCCAGCTCGCCGGCCTCAAGGGCCCCACTGAGCTGCTCCAGCAGCAGGCAGAGCTCGGCTTCGATGCTTTTTTGCTGCAGCTTGAGGACCGTGATGCGATCGAGCAGCGCGTCGAGGGCGGCGCCAGCCATTGGGGAAGAGCTGGCGGTGGTGGCAGCCATCAGCAGAGCCAGCAAGGAGCGAAGAGGCGCAGGCAAGAAGCCCCCGCAACAAATCATAGCGGCTCGATAGTCCGAACAGATGAGTTCGGACAGTGCATCACCAGGGCCGAAACCTGCTCACGTAGCCCGCCCAGGCCGCTGCCCAGGCCGCCAGGCATTCCTCGCGGGAATACAGCGGCGAGAGGCGGGTCTCCCCCGGCCGGGCCCAGATTGTTTGGCCGGCGTCGTACTCCACGCCCCAGGTCGCTTCCAGGGCCATGTAGCCCCCGAGTTGGGCGCGGGTGCAGTAGCTGCCAGAGCCGGGCCGCGAGAGGGTCTTGAGGTCGGCGAGCACCCGCAGGCCGCTGGCGTGCTGGATGTAGCCGGTGTCGTACGTGCCGGCCAGGTTGCGGATCAGGCAGCAGGTGGGCCGCTCGGAGGCGATCACCGTCACCTGCTGCCAGTGGGGGTGGGCCAGCAGCGGCTCGATCCAATCGCGGTAGTAGCCAGACCGCAGGTGCTGCAGCTGCTGGCTGGCCTGCTGGCGTTGCTGGGGCAGGGGATGGAAGCGGCTGTGCAGCAGCGCCTCCAGCGCCAGGTGCACGGTGTGGCCCCGCGGCTCCCAGACGTGGCGGGTGGCCTCGATACGGGCCATCGCCCAGTCGCTCTTGGTTGAGCCGACCACGCCGGTGACCGACACCGCGAACAGATGCTCCCCCAGCCAGTAGCAGTGCTCTGGATCCGTGCGCCGCAGGCCTGGAATCGGTCTGAGCCAGGGTCCGGCAGCGATGGTGAGTGGGCTGGTTGGCATGTGCTGCACCATCAACAGAGCCTCACGTGAAGCACTAAAAACTTGTGATTCTTTAGAACCCGTTGCGGCGCAATGGATCTGAGAGGATCCACGACGAGTGAAACTTTGTGATTCTTGTGGGACCCTTGCGGCGCAACGGTTCCACAAGTTTCCAGATCGTTTCCACCTGCTACGAGGCGTGAGAACGTCTGCGCTGGAGTGGGTTTCAAGGTTTCCGAAGTTTCCAGCCCTCTTGTGCGCTGGAGAAATAGGGCAACAGCGCCGCTGAGGGGCAGGCAGGACCCCAAAGAATCACAGATTTCCGGGTTGTTTCCAGCTGCCATCAAGCGCCGGAACGCCTGCCCTGGAAGGGCTCCACAAGAATCCGAAGTTTCCATACCTAGAGTTCGAACTCACGTGCCAGCCATTCCACGCCGGCTGCACTGAGGCCATAGCGCAGGTAGTAGCTCTGGCTGCCGGTTGAGACGCGCGTGGTTGTCACCAAGCCGTCGAGCTTCCCGAGAAACCGACCGAGGGTTTTGTAGGCGCTCAGGGCCTGAGCCTCGAGATCTCTCATCAGCCGTGCTTCCGCCGGCGCCAGGTCAATGGCCTGCAGCAGCTCCAGCAGGCCCACCCCGGCCAGACCGTTGGTGTGCAGGGCCTGCAGATAACGCAGGGCCTCCTTCTGCTTCTCGCTGGCCTTGCGCACCCGCTGGGCGGCGCGATCGAGATCGCTCTCCTGCTCCTGCTTCTCCTGCAGGTCGTCGTAGGTGCCCAGCCGGGCAAAGGACCCGGTGTTGCCGTCGATCGCCACCACCAGATCCGCGGGTGGGCCGGAGCGGGCCTCGCGCACCAGGCGGCGCTGGGGTGAATCCTTGATCAGCCGGTTGCCCTTGGCCAGGTAGTGCAGGGTCAGGATCGTGTTGGCGGCCCCGGCGATGGCGTTGTGGCCCGAGAGGGCCTCGGTGCCGGTGGTGTCGTTGGCCTTGTTGCAGTGGTGGATCAGCAGCAGCGTGCCGCCGGCATCGGTGATCTGGTGCTTGAGGTCGTAGATCAGCGACCCCATCTCCGGATCGTTCTCCCCGAAACAGCAGCTGCGGGTGATCGAGCGCAGCGAGTCGAGGATCACCACCGCTCCAGGGTGGGCGGCTAGGCAGGCCAGCAGGGCATCGAGGTTGGCCTCGGTGGCGCGAAAGCGGCGCGACCAGAGCAGCAACGGGTGATCCCAGATCCCCAGCTGCTGCAGCATCTGGGCGGTGTCGCCGTCGCCCTGGTCATCGGTCACCAGGATCACCGGCCGCGGTTCCTCCGGCGCCCCGAAGCCCAGAAAGTCCTCGGCGCAGAGCAGGCAGCGGGCGAGGGCATGCACCAGCCGCGTCTTGCCCACCTTGGCCCGGCCGCCCACGATCGAGAGGTCGCGGCGCGGAACGCAGCCGGGGATTTCCCACTGCACCACGGGTTGCGGCATCGACAGGCGCTCGGTCTGATCGAGACCGCGGAAGCGGTTGCCGTTGCGCTGGTCGTGGGCCTCGAGGATCAGCTGGCCGATCTCCTGGAGCCGCAAGGCTGTTTTCAGTTGCAGGGCGGCATGGGCCTCGCGCACGCGGGCCGAGCGGCGCAGGCTGTTGCGCTCTCGCCCCACCAGGGATCGGATGCAGTGCTCCAAGGCATTGAGGCGGCGGTTGATCGGTAGGTGCACCTTTCCCCAGCGCACCCGGGTGTCGGGTCTGGGGGAGAAACGCTGCGGGCCAGGCCCGGAACTCTTGGTGCCCCTGGCATTGCTGCTGGTGCGGTCGCTGCTCTTGCCACCGGGATGGCGCCCGCCGGTGTCGCCCTGGCTGCGGCGGCTGCCTGTGGCCTGTGCCCCAAGAGGCCTGGGGGTGTGCTGGTCGATGTTGATGGGGGGCTCCGGCGGCAGCCAGCCGTGCTGACGAGCGTGGAACCAGAAGGTGGCGGCGCTGATCTGCTCGCCGCCCGAGCTGGCCACCTGGCGGATGTCCCAGCCGCAGCTGGCCGATGGGCTGTGGGCCTCCATCAGGGCGATCGCCAGCTCCCGGTCGTGGCCGACCTGCTGGCAGGCCTGGATCAGTCCCCAGAGGAGATTGCGGTAGTCGGCGTAGGTGTTGCTGCCGGCCACGCGCCTGGGGATGGCAGCCAGGGCGGTGCGGATCTGCTCCAGCGGCCGTGGCGGCCCGAAGTCCTCGTCGCCCAGCTCGGGCAGTGGAATCCCAGTGCCTGGGCCGTCGTTGGGCTGCTGCAGGGGAATCGCTGGTTGCGGTGCGGTGCCGGCAGCTGGTGCGGCGAACTCATCGGGCAGCAGCGCCAGGGCGAGGTCCTCCGTCACGTAGCGCTGGTCGCTCACGTGCACCAGCTCCACCAGAGCGGTGGGCTCACCGGCGGCATCCACGTACCAGCAGCCCGGCAGCCGCATCACCCGCGAGGCGTCCTTGCAATGGGGATCGCCACCGGCATAGGCGATCAGCTCCGCCTGCAGCGGCGCCCACTCCTGCGGCGGAATGGGCTGCTCCAGCAGCCAGTAGCAGTGGGCTGACTTCCCGCCGCTGAGCACGATCAGCGAGGGCTCGGGCAGCCCCAGCTCTCGCCAGGCATTCAGCTGCCAGGCTATCGGCCGGTCGTCCCACTCCACAAAGAACGCCCGGCAGGCCGTGATCTCGCTCTTGCGGTCGCCGCCGTCGTTGATCACCAGGTAGATGCCGCGGCCTTCCCGCTGCCACTGCTCCGCCACCGCCAGATCGAAGGGCCCTTTACGGGCACCGATCACCGCCTTGGCTGGGTTGGCGCGATGGGGGAAGGCGCGCAGCCGGGCGCTGGCCGGGTTCTTGCCCAGCAGGGAGAGGAACTGCTTGGCGGCAGCGCGGTCGATGCAGGCCTGAGTGGGACTGGTGGCCGCTTCAGCGCTGGCCATGTTGTCCCTGACGCTTACGGGGGCTGCTGGCCAGCTCGTCGCGTTCCATGGCCTCGGCCACGATCAGGCGGATCACCGAGGAACGCGAGAGCACACCGCCGCGGGTGCGCGCATCCAGCCAGTCCCGCTGCTCAAGCGTGAACTGCACGGAGAGCGGGGTCATCATCGAGGACATGGGAACCTCGGCATGTCGAATCAGCTTATTCATGCTGGCACAGGCTCGCTAAGCTGATCCGGTTGACGAATGGGGCATGGTCGACAGCGCAGCGGCGGATCGGGCAGCGGAGAAGGTCCGCAAGCTGGTGGCCATGAGCGCCTCACCCCACCTGGAGGAGGCGCGCACCAGCGCTTTCCTGGCCTGTCGCCTGATCCGCGAGCACGGCCTGCAGGTCAGCGGGCACCCTCCCTATGCAGCGTCCGCGCCAGGAGTGCCGACGGCAGGGGTGCCCCACAGGCAGCCCACAGCCGACCCCCATGGCTTTCGCCGCATCCGCGTGCGCCATCCCGGCCGCTGCCTGTGCTGCGGCAACCCGATCGCCCCGGGGGAGTGGGCGCTCTGGTGCCGTGGCAATGGCTTGCGTCACCCGCTCTGCGCCACCTGAGCCGTTGCTGCGCCGCCGAGATCCAGCAGGCCTTGCTGGCGCTACTGACGGGGGAGGCCTTCCTGGCGGATCGGCCCTGGAGTGAGATCTGGTGGGGGCGGATGCGGCTCGATCTGGCCAGCGGCTGGCAGCTGGAGATCGCGATCGAGCGTGACCAGCTCGGCGCCCTGCATTGGGCGCAGGCGCCCGACGGCCGTGACTGGGTCTACGGCTGCCAACGCGACGACTGGACCCTTGGCCCGGACAGCCGCATCGTCGAGCCCGTGGCGTTGCTGGAGCCGGAGCAACGCCAGCAGCTGGAGCAGCTGCTGCGCGAGGCCATCTGCTGGCCAGCGCCGGTGGTCCCCGGCGGTTGGGTGGTGCCGATGGGGGATGTGCAGACATCCCGTCACTACCGGCGGAGAGGGCGCCGCCCGGTCCATAGCCCAGTCACCAGGGCTTATCGGGGCACCTCAGGCCGAGCGTCCAAGACAGGGTCGCCAGCGCCCACACCGCTCTGAAACAGGCACGTCAGCGGTTCATGGTCATGAATGGGATGTCTTAGCCTTTCGCTAATGGCCAGATCGCAGTCCTGATGAGCTCTGAGTACCGGTACATCGAGGCCAAGCAGCTCGAAGCCGGTCAGGAGTTCGGGCGCATGCTCAGGCGCTGGCGGGAGCTCAACAACTGGACCCAGTACACCGCCTACAAGTGGGCCAAGGAGGCCGGCTTTGAGGTGATGGCGCCCAGCACCTTGAGCGTGTTCGAAAACGGCAAGGCGCCCAAGCCAAGGCCGGAGAGCTTCTTTGCCCTCGCCGAGGTCAACCGCCGGCTGGCCGCCAAAGACTTCAGCGGCGTGCGCACCAGAGCCCTCAAGGATCTGATCAGTCAGGCCAAACCCTTGATGGATGACGCGGAGCGGGTGTGGGGGCCGGCGGAGTTCTGGAGCTGTCACCTCGGCCTGTTGCCAGTGCCGAGCGCCTACCAGGCGCCTGCCGTTCCGGTCCAGCCCGAGGTCGATGCCGCAGAAGCCGAAAAGCTGAGTGAGCAGTGGCGCGGTCAGCTGGCGCAGACCGCCAAGCAGCACGGCATCGGCGTGATGGAGGCCCTGGGTTCCGCCGCCAAGGTGGCGCCAGCCAAGCAGCGGCAGGCCTTTCAGGCGATGCTGGCCGGCTTTGAGCCGTATTCCGCCGAGCAGCTGCAGGGCATGTGGGACGGAGAAGCGTGGTTGCCGCAGCGCTGGCTGGAGGAGTGGTCCACCAAGACGGGCGCCAGCTGAGGCAGACACGAACACCTCCCGGACAGGTTCGGAGTACGCCATGTCTTGCGTTGCGCAAGATACAGATTCGGATTAGCGAGCCGCTAATATCCAGGCCAAGCGGGCGCCGGTCCCGCAGTGCCTTCGATGACCACCACCCCCTGCGGGCGGATGGAGCCGACGCCAGGTCCCACCGCCACCTTTGATCTCAACCAGGCCCTGTTGCAGAGCCGCGAACAGGCCCGCGCCCAGTGGGCCGAGGGTCTGGCCCAGTTCCAGTCCCAGATGGCCGCCATCGCCGAAACCTCCATGCAGGAGGTCGTTCAGGCGGCGGCGCCGGCCTTTGCCCTGGGCTTTTCCTTCTCGGCCCAGAAGCTGATCAACGAGGAGCACGAGGTGCTGCGGGTGACCCTGCGGCACCGCGGCGGCGCCGAGGAGTTCAGCGAAGCCCAGGCACCCCAGGAGGGCAGTGCGGCCTGGCATGCGCTCACCGCCTCCCTGTTGGCGGGCCTGCTGGGCATTCCTTTGGGCAGCGCCCCTCGGACTATCGAGCCGATACAGCCGCAGCCGTCGGTGGCGGGCGCCGGCACTGAGGCCGCTGCCTCCGCTGCCGCCGCCGCCCCCGCTGCGGACGACCCTGGCGCCGCAGACGACGAATGGGACAGCGGCGCTCCGGATATGCCCGAAGCCAGCGACTCCGGCCTGGAGCCCCTGACCGACGAGGAGATCGCCACCCTGCACAAGTTCCTCGGGGCGATGCCTCAGGAGGCGCGCAAGCGGTTCACGATCGAGTTCCGCCACCACTTCCAGGTGCCCAGGGAGGTGCGGACGATCAAGGACCGCATCACCCAGCGGCGCCACAAGGACTTCATCGACGTGTTCGAGCGCGAGCTGGCGGGGGGGCAGTCATGACTGGTTCGGCTACTCCCTCTGTGGCAACTGGCTTTTGCCGTCGTCGCTGGCTGCTGCAACACCGTGGCGATGGCCGCTATCTCGCCGACCTGGCGGAAGGGCGCGTTCTGTGGACCAGTAATCCCGAGCGGGCCTGGAGTTGCCTATGGCCCCAACGCGCTGCCCAGCTGGTGCGGCGTCTGGCAGACCGGCTGCCGCCGGCGGAACGCCTGCAGCTGGTGGAGGCGCGCTTCACGGTGCAGCCAAAGCCACGTTGCGCGAGCTGGCCTGGTCATGGCTGAGACCAGAGCTGCCAGCCGTCGCACCTATGCGCGACCCCAGCCGAGGTCACAGCACGGCCGCCACTACCTGTGCGTCTGCGTGCACAGCGATGTCTACCGGCAGGTGCGGCAGCTATCGGCCGAGCACCAGCTGAGTCTCTCCGGCGCCGCCCATCACCTGTTGCGGCTGGGCGCCGGCCTGGAGCCCCTGCTTCCCCTGTCCTCTTCCCCGTCCACTCTTTCGAGCAAGTCCCATGGCGATTGAACTCAACGACGGCAGCCGCATCGCGGCGCCGGTGATCCGTCAGCAGCGACTCGGTGAGGTGGCCTACCTGGCGATCGTGCGGCCCGAGCAGCGCGATCGTTTGCGCAAGAACCTCAGCAGCGGCGCGATGGAGCCGATCCCCAACGGCACCGACCGTCAGGGCCGGCCCAAGGTCAAGCAGGAGATGGTGGTCCATGCGATTGCCATGCCCGGCACGACGATGGAGGCCCGCATCGGTGATGAGGGCGGGGTACCGGCACCGGGGGATCGGGTGCGGCTGATCCTCAAGGCCAAGGGCTTTGGCGAGTGGATCGAGGCACGGCGCCAGCACCGCCGCGGCCGGCTGAACGTGGGAGATCTGCTGGTGCTGGAGACCCGCTGGGCCCAGCAGTACGACCAGGACGGCAACCCCAAGGGCCCCAAGATCGAAGACCAGGCCGCCGCCGACTCGGTGCCGCGCAACGTCACGATCGGCTTCTACGGCCCGCTGAGCATCCGCGAGGGGAGTGACCCGGCCTGGATCGAGGCAGCGGAGCAGGCCTACCGCTCGGATGAAGCCGCGGCCCGCCAGCAGCAGGCGATCCCGCTGGCGGATGGGGAGGACTACGGCGATGAGTTCGCCGATGAGGAGGTGCCGTTCTGAGCCATGGGGCCGAGTCCTGAAGCAGCAGAACCACTGTGACCTTCGGGACTTGGCACTGGATCGCTGTTATACCCGCCAGGGCCATCGTGACTGACTCATCAGATCGAGAGCACCGGCCAATGCTCAGGCTGGCTGATGTGGTGCTGGCCATCACTGAGCGGTATGACGCCGCTAAATCCTCAGGGATATGGCCACAGGAACCTGTTTGGAAATCACAATCTCGTCAACGAGCTGGTGCAACAGCGTCTGCATCTCCTCGTAGGTCGCCAGGTCATGCCAGCGCGGGTCAGCGACCTTCTGGGCGATCTCGACATCGACCCGGGGAATCTGCAGAACAGACTCCAGCCTGACTTTCTTGGCTGCGATCACATCGGCCAGATCGGGATCCCCAAGAGCTTGAAGGGAGGCGATCTGATGCCTGAGTTCAGAAGCCTCTGGCGGTTCGTCGTGGCTGACGGAAGCCGCCAAGGTCTGAGCTGCCCTGCTGGTGATCTCCTTGACCGCGTACTTGACGATCACTTCTTCCCGAGTGGAGCGGTAGAGCTGGCTGCAGCGGGTTCCTTTGCACTTGACGCTGGCAATCGTTCGACCGGCGACATAGGCCAGGCGGGTGCGGCCGCGTCCCTTTGCGTGGTGTAAAACCCGGGGCCCGAATGCCCTGATCAGAGGGTGAACAGGGTGGAATGACGGGCTGTCATTCCGGAGGTGCAGATGCGCCTCTTGCAGCCACGATGAATCGAGACGATTGACTTGTCAAGTCTTTCGTCTGA
>NZ_JAYGID010000135.1:0-1449 GCF_034931685.1 Synechococcus sp. CCY9202 | reverse complement strand
TGAACTGAGGCAGAGAAAGACTCGGCTGGAACTGGATCCGATTCATGGCCATAGCGATCCCGACCGGTACATGCGTATCAGCCTACGCGCTGGAAGGGCTCTGACGGAGCTTGCTACCTAATCAAGAGGCTCGATGGGAATCGCTGTGATCAAGTCCTATGGCGAAAGGGAAAAAGCAAGGAGCTCTTATATACCAAGCAAAGCTTGAACATTCAAGTCAAAGACATCATATAAGTAGGCGCCTCAACACTCTGTTGAATCCCGAAACGCCAATACAGAAACGGAGGGGGCGGGATTCGAACCCGCGGAGGCTTTCACCTCGCTGGTTTTCAAGACCAGAGCCATCAACCACTCGACCACCCCTCCTTGGGCCGCCGCGAGATGCGGACCAGCGTCCGCCGTACGAACGCCTCCCCATTATCCCATAGTCATTTCCCTCAACCGGCGGAACCGCCTTTGGCACCGTCACCTGCTGTTTCAGTCGCCATGGTTCCAAACGTCGGCCTAGCTCCAATTCCCTTACCATTCTTTAGGTCGTTTACTCAAACCCGCGGGTCACCTCCCCGCCCAACTCGGAGCAGACATCTGTCGGAGCTTGATGGCCACCCAAAAGCATCTATCGATCCAGAAGACTTTCACCTTGATCGCGACGATCAACGGCGGCGTCTTGGCCTATTTGACCATATATAACTTCACTTTACTAAGAGGGGAAGCGGGAGCGCATTCATCGATCTACGTTTCGCTCCTCCTCACAATGATCTTGTCAGCACTTGCCATCATTTCCTATCGTATTATTTTTGCCAGAATCGTCTCGCCATTAGCACATCTTGTAGAAGAAACCCGCAAGATTGAAAGCAATACCAACGATGAAGTCTATCTCACCGTAAGAGGAAGGGACGAGGTCAGCCTCCTTGCTCACAGGTTTAATATTTTACTATCAAAGATGCGTCAAGCCTTCAGCGAAATTGAGGCCTCCAACAAGAAGTTAGTCCATGCAAATTCTAAAATATCCGAGTCCCTCCGTTACGCAGGATTACTCCAACGCTCAATTCTGCCAGATCGACAATTTAGAGATGTTTTTGGCGACGAGCATTTCATCCTTTGGCAGCCTCGTGACACCGTTGGTGGTGATTACTACATTCTCCACACCGAAGCCGATCGTACCCTGGTCGGAGTAGCTGATTGTGCCGGCCATGGCGTTCCAGGAGCCATGATGACGATGATGGCCAGGGCAGGGGTAGATCGCTCGGTGCAAGATCTGGGAATCAGTTCGCCAGCGGCCTTGTTGATGGCAATTGATACATCAATGCGCAGCCTGCTGAGGGCCGCGTCCCTTTGCGTGGTGTAAATCCCGAGGCCCGATTGCCCTGGACTGAGGGAGAACAGGGGTGAATGACGGGCTGTCATTCTCGAGGCGCATGTGCACCTCGTTGTTTCACGATGAATCCA
>NZ_JAYGID010000134.1:0-2253 GCF_034931685.1 Synechococcus sp. CCY9202 | reverse complement strand
TGTTCGAGATTGGCATCGCTTGAAATTGGTTGATATACCGCTGCATCAACATTGGACTCATGGGAAAAAACAAGCCAACAGCAAGTGCCAAGGGCCACCACCAGGGCCGTGAGTCGACCGATGGCGGTAATACTCCTCACGTGCGGAGCCATGGCTTAAACAAAATAATAGCAATTATCATGTTGCAGCTACGAATTGTCAACAGAATGTAATAATACGTTAGGCGGTCAATCTCTTGTCGTGTTGTGCTCTCGGCCATGCGCAAGATAGGGCAATTGGATGTCCATCTTGGTTGCAGCGCCGACTCCTACGCAAGAAAATAAATCCTATTCTAGGAGCCTGTTGCACATAACCCCACCGCCCGCTTCTCCACAGACGCCCTCTAATCTGCCCAGATCCCAGTGACAGCAATAGATCTGGGCGGGAGCATGGGGCATGAGCAAGCCCAAAACCTTCCGCACCTGGAACCCTGAGCAGACGCTGCTGCTGCCGCCCTCGCCGGTGGAGTGGCTGCCTGAGCACCATCTGGTGTTCTTCCTGCTCGATCTGGCCTCTGAGCTGGATCTCTCGGCCATCTATGCGGTCTACGAGGCCAGAGATCCCCGCGGGGTCAAGGCCTATGAGCCGCGGATGATGGTGCTGCTGCTCTTGTACGCCTACTGCGTCGGCATCCCCTCCTCCCGGCGGATCGAGCGGGCCTGCTGGGAGGATGCGGCCTTCCGGGTGCTCACCGGCAACCAGCAGCCGGACCACAGCCGGATCAGTGATTTCCGCCTCGTGCATCTCGATGCCTTGGCGGGCCTGTTTGTGCAGGTGCTGCGGCTCTGCCAGAAGGCGGGCCTGGTGAGCCTGGGCAACGTCGCCCTTGACGGCACCAAGGTCAGGGCCAATGCCTCCAAACACAAGGCCATGAGCCATGAGCGCATGCTCAAGAGCGAGGCCCAGCTGGAAGCGGAGATCGCAGCGCTGCTGCGCAAGGCCGAGCTGATCGATGCCCAGGAGGATGCGCGCTACGGCAAGGGCAAACGCGGTGACGAGCTGCCCAAGGAACTGCAGCGCCGCCAGGATCGACTCGACGCCCTGCGCAAAGCCAGAGCGGAGCTGGAGGCGGAGGCCGCCGCCGACCACGCCCGCCGCCGCGAACAGCAGGCCCGCGCTGCAGAGGAGCAGGCCACTGAGGCAGCTGCGGCTGCGGCTGATGACAGCGACAAGATCAATACCGAGGGTGAGGTTTCTGCTCAGGCCCTTGCCAAAGAGGCGCAGCAGGCGGAGCGCCGGGCCAAAGCTGCCCGAGGGCGGGCGGAGCTGGCCCGCAGGCTGGCGATCGAGAAGGCCCAGGCCGCAGGCCTCTCAAACCCGGATCCACTGAGCAGCGTGGATCCGTTGGCGATGCCCAGCCGCAACCTGCCCACCACTTCCGCCGGCGATCCCAAGGCCAAGGCCCAGCGCAACTTCACCGATCCAGGCAGCCACATCCTCAAAGGTGGGGACGGCTGGATCCAGAGCTACAACTGCCAGGCGGCGGTTGATGGTGACCACCAGATCATCGTGGCGGTGGGGGTCAGCAATCAGGCAGCGGACCAGCACCACCTCCTTCCGATGGTGGAGCGGATCGTGGCCAATACCGGCCAGTTGCCCGAGAAGCTGATCGCCGACGCGGGCTACTGCAGCACAAGCAACATTGAGGCGAGCGAGCAGCGCGGGCTGGATGCCTACCTTTCCACCAGCCGGCAGGCGCACGGCAAACGACCTCGGCCATCACGGGGACCTGCGCCCAGGGATCTGGATGCACGGGGCCGGATGGACCGCAAGATCCGCTCAAAGGCAGGCCAGGCGATCTACGCCCTGCGCAAGATCATCGCCGAACCGGTCTTTGGTCAGATCAAAGGAGCACGGGGCCTGGATCGGTTCCTGTTGCGAGGGCTGGAGAAGGTGAACGGTGAATGGAGCCTGATGGCCATCACCCACAACATCGGCAAGCTGCACAGAGCAGCGCTGGCAGCAACCTGAGGGAGGGACCAGTGCTCAGGGCCGCTCAGGCCCCAGGCAGAGCGCAACTTTCAGAGCTCACCCCCAAAGAACGAAAGGAGGGGAGGCTTGTGCCTGCGGAAATGTGCGACACGCTCCTAGAGTATCCTTGTGTAAGCCAGTGGGATCGGATATCTGACCATGGTACTTTCAATGGCCTTAGCCAAACCCACCGATGAAACAACCATACCAGCCCTCCCTACTGCGTTTGATTCATGCCGCCAC
>NZ_JAYGID010000133.1:0-5232 GCF_034931685.1 Synechococcus sp. CCY9202 | reverse complement strand
CCGATCCGACCCTGCTCCGGCGCACCACCGACGATCTCGACCGGTTGCTGGAGGTGCTGCCGCCGGTGGTCCAGGAATCCCTGCTGGCGATCGACGGCCATGAGCAGCTCCTGGAAGTGGTGCTCGACAACCAGGCCCAGCTCGAGGCGTCCGTGGCCGCCGCCCGGGCGGAGGTGAACCTGCTGCGCTCGCGCCTGGCCATCGCCCGCGCCGATGCCGGCAGCGGCGAAGCCAGCCAGCTGGCCAAGGTGCGCTCGCTTGAGGCCCAGCAACGGACGGCGGCCACAGAAGCCCGCCGGTACCAGGCCCTGTTCGCCAGCGGGGCGGTGTCGGCCGAGGAGCGCGACGCGCGCCAGCTCACCCTCGACACCGTGAGCGCCTCGTTGCAGGAAGCCCGGGTGCTGCTGGAGCGGCAGCGTGCCCGCAGCACGGCGGGCTCCGGCGGCACCGATCTCGATGTGGAAGCGGCCCAGCGCGGCCTTGAACAGGCCCAGGCCAACCTGCAACAGGCCGAGGCCGCCCGCGACGACAACCTGATCCGCTCCCCGATCGATGGCAGCGTGCTGCGGGTGTTCGCCCGCGCCGGCGAATCGCCCGGCAACGCCGGGATCCTTCAGATCGGCCAGACCCGGCGCATGCAGGTGGTGGCGGAGGTGTATGAAAGCGACCTGCCGCGGGTGAAGCCGGGCCAGCCGGTGCGGATCAGCAGCCCGGCCCTGCCGCGTCCGCTGGAGGGGCGGGTCGGTCTGATCGGCGCGATCGTGCTGCGCCAGAGCGTGATCAACACCGACCCCAGCGCCAACAGCGACAGCCGGGTGGTGGAGGTGCGGGCGCCGCTGACGCCGGAGAGCAACCTGCGGGCCTCGGGCCTCACCAACCTGCAGGTGCGCGCGGTGATCGGCCCATGAGAACCCCCCTCGGCTGGCTGCAGCTGCGCCACGAACGGGGCCGCTTCATCGTGGCGCTGGCCGGCATCGCCTTCGCCGATCTGCTGATGTTCATGCAGCTGGGCTTCCAGGCGGCGCTGTACGACAGCAACACCCGGCTGGATCGTTCCTTCAACGCCGATGTGGTGCTGATCAGCCCCAAGGCGCTGAACCTGCAGAACCTCTCCACCTTTCCCCGCCGCCGCCTGTTTCAGGCCCTGGATGTGCCCGGGGTGGTGGATGCCCAGGGGCTGTACATCCGCACCGTGACCTGGCGCAATCCCCAGACCCTGCGCAGCGCCACGGTGCAGGTGCTGGGCTTCAATCCCGACGCTGCTGTGCTGCGGCTGCCGGAGGTGATGGCCCAGGCCGATGCGCTGAAGCTGCCCGATACGGTGCTGTTCGACCGGGGCGCGCGGGGCCAGTACGCCGAGGTGATCGATCGGATCGATCGGGGTGAGAGGGTCACCACGGAGATCGAGCGGCGCACGATCACGGTGGCGGGTCTGTTCCGGCTGGGGGCCTCGTTTGGTGCCGATGGCACCTTGATGGCCAGCGACCAGACCTTCCTGCGGATGTTTCCGCGGGTGAGCGCCGGCAGTGTGAGCGTGGGGCTGCTCACCCTGGCGCCGGATCAGGACACCGCCGCGGTGGTGGAGGCCCTCAAACGCCATCTTCCCGATGATGTGAAGGTGCTCAGCGACGCCGATTTCATCCAGTTCGAGGAGAACTACTGGCGGGTGGCCAGCCCGGTGGGCTTCATCTTCGGGTTGGGCACGGCCATGGCGTTTGTGGTGGGGGTGGTGATCGTGTATCAGGTGCTGTCGACGGATGTGAATGCCCACCTGCGCGAATACGCCACCTTCAAGGCGATGGGCTTCCGCAACCGCTATCTGCTGCTGGTGGTGATGGAGCAGGCCCTGATCCTGGCGGCGCTCGGTTTCATCCCCGGGGCGGTGATGCCGGTGGGGCTGTATGCGCTGGCCGCCAATGCCACGCGCCTGCCGATCGCCATGACCGTTGAACGGGCGATCACGGTGTTTGTGCTGACGCTGGTGATGTGCCTGGCCTCGGGGGCGATCGCGACGCGGCGCTTGCAGGCGGCCGACCCGGCTGAGTTGTTCTGAGCAGGAGCCCCGCCATGGCCAGCGCGATCTCGATTCATGGGCTCAACCACAGCTTCGGCCGCGGAGCGGTGCGGCGCCAGGTGCTGTTCGATGTGGCGCTGGAGGTGGAGAAGGGCGAGATCGTGCTGCTCACCGGACCCTCCGGTTCGGGCAAAACGACGCTGCTCACCCTGATCGGCGGGCTGCGGGCGGCCCAGAGCGGCTCGTTACGGGTGCTGGGCCGCGAGCTGATGGGCGGATCGGACCGGGCCCTCACCCTGGCGCGGCGCGAACACGGCTACATCTTCCAGGCCCATAACCTGCACCGCAGCCTCACCGCCACCCAGAACGTGCGCATGGCGCTGGAGATGCGCGGCACCCTGAGCACCGCCGAGATGGACCGCCGCGCCCGCCGGATCCTGGAGAGCGTGGGGCTGGGCGATCACCTGGAGATGAAACCCGACCAGCTCTCGGGCGGCCAGAAGCAACGGGTGGCGGTGGCCCGGGCACTGGTGGGCGAGCCGCCGCTGCTGCTGGCCGATGAACCCACGGCCGCCCTCGACAGCCGCTCCGGCCGCGAGGTGGTGACGTTGATGCAGCGGCTGGCCCGCGAGCAGGGCTGCACGATCCTGCTGGTGACCCACGACAGCCGCATCCTCGACGTGGCCGATCGCACCGTGTCGATGGAAGACGGCCGGCTGCGTTGAGCGGATCAGAACAGCCCCAGCCGCCTGAGATCTTCCATCCCTGCTCCCTGTAACTCTTGCCAGAGTTGTGCCAACAGATTGGAAATCCCCTGCTTGTCACGGACGGCCTGACCCTTCTGATCGTGCAGGGTGAGGCCAGCCCTCAGTATTCCCATTGCCACCATCTGCACCCGATCGGCATCCTTGAGTCCGAGCCCCTCCACCTGGGTCAGCAGGATCTGGGCGTCTCCCAGAGGGATGGGAAGTCGCAGATCCGGTGCCAGCAGTCCACCGGCCCCCTTCCCCCGAGATGCCAGCTCGACCAGCTTCTGGTTGAAGGCTGTGATTTCGGCCGGCTCGGCCGCCTTGAGGCCTGGCTGTGAACCTGCGGCCAGGGCTGCGAATGGATCGGTGCCCACCCGATTCTGATCCAGCAGCAGTGCCAGCTGGGGCAAGAGATCGCGGGGTGCCTTCCCCAACTCCTGGGCCAGTTCACCCAGGCTGCGGGGCCCATCAGCCAGGACCCGATCCACAGTCTGGAGAATGGCGGCATTGATGGCCATGGTTCCCATGCTGGTGGGGAATCCCTGGCGGGCTTTCAGGGAATCCTGTCGCAGGATCAGAGGCAGGGAAGCCAGTTCGACCTGGGTGTCGGAGGAATTGGGAGGAACCACCCCACGGGCAAAGAGATCGCGCCGAAACGATTGACTGATGGCCAGGTCGAAGAGGATCTCCTGCAGTGCTGGATGTCGGGCCTGTGCGACCCAGGCGGTCCGGATCGGATCGAGCATCTGCGGGAAGAGTTCCGGCAAGGTGGCCGAGCCCACGTGGGTCAGGCCTGCTTGAGCGCAGGCTCGATGCATGGGCCCCACATAGAGCGGTTGATGGGTGGCTTGGTACTCCCCCAGCAGGTAGGTGCCCGGTGCATTGGTCAACGCCTGCAGAGCAGTGCGTAATTCCGGATGGAACCTGCCGAGGGGCGATGTGTGGGTGTCCCCATCCCCGAGCAGCTCTTGAAGCCAGGCCGTGGCCTGCTGCAGTGAGGCCTCGCTGGTGTTGTGACCACTCAGCAGACCCAGCTCCAGAGCCAGCATCTGCAGAGGGCTGCGTGACAACCAACCTGGATAGGTGTTGTAGGAGCAGTAGAAGAGTCCACCCGGCTGCAGGTTGTGGCTTGCCGCCTCCAGCAAGGCCTGGCGGGTGTCCGCGTCCACCCAGCTGGCAATGCCATGGGCCAGCACCAGGTCGTAGGCCTCGGGCCAGAGGCGACAGGGGCCGCGATCCGGCGGTCCTTCGGTGAAGTCCCGCAGATCCGCCACGGCGAACTGCACATTGCTCAGACCCAGCTCCCTGGCCTGTGTGGTGGCCCGCGCCACATGGCTGGGATGGAAATCGATGCCGAAGAACTGGGCATCGGGATGGGCGGCGGCGTTGAAGATCAGGTTCAGACCGTGGCCGCAGCCGAACTCAAGAACGGTGAAACGCCCCTGCCGCAGATCCCAGCGATGGCGACCGCCAAGCAGGCTGGCGATTGCCAGCCAGGAGACGGCCAGTTCCCGGTGCACAAAAGCTGGGTACAGTCGGTCCTGGCGGTAATCCATGACTCAGGAGATACCTGCTACCGCTTGGAGAATCGCACCAGAATGGGAGATCCAGCGGCTGCCGGCGACGCTGACTGCCACAGTTGACCGATGTGTGGTCGTTATTCTCTCACCAGCCCCATCGACCAGCTGCTGCTGCGTCTGCAGGGTCCGCTGCCGCAAGGCCTGGCGGCCCACTACGCACCGCGGCAGGAGATTGCTGCAGGGGAGCCGGTGCTGATTCAGCGGCAGGAGCATGGCCAGCTGCAGGTGGGGCTGGCCCTGTGGGGCCTGCTGCCGGAATGGCAGAAACAACCGCTGGGTACCCCCCGGCCGATCAATGCCCGCAGTGAAACCGTGGCCGAGAAGGCGAGTTTCCGAGGCGCCTGGCGCCATCGCCGCTGCCTGCTGCCGGCGACTGCCTATCGCGAAGGTCGCGGATCACGCTGTGTGTGGGTGAGCCGCCGCGACCGGCAGCCCTTCTGGCTGGCGGGTCTGTGGGACCGCTGGATCGGCCCGGATGGCAGTGAGGTGGAGAGTTGCTGCGTGCTCACCACCCGCGCCAATGCCTTGGTGGCTCCGTTCCACCCCCGCATGCCGGTGATCCTGCCGGACGGCCTGGAAGAGGCCTGGCTGCAGCCGGCGAATGGAGCTGCCCTGCGGGCCCTCGAACCCCTTCTGGAGCCCGTGGAGCAGGGCGACTCGTGGCAGGCGGACCCTGGACCTGCCAGGGGCCGGGCGCTTGGACCGGATCAGCAGATGACCCTCTTCCATCTCTGAGGTAACCCGCTGGGAGTTTGTCGCCCGAAACCAGCAGCGCCAGCGAGTACAAGCACTTGCTGAACCAACGGTCTTGGTTACCGGCATCTCAATGCCGGTGATTCCGGCCAATCGTCGGCTGCAGCAGGCAGCCAGAGGGGCTGTCCCCTCAAGC
>NZ_JAYGID010000132.1:0-6617 GCF_034931685.1 Synechococcus sp. CCY9202 | reverse complement strand
CGGGATCCGCTCCTCGATCGAGACGTAGGAGAACAAGGAGCCGCTGCGCTCCTGCTGACCTCGCATCAAACCTGGGGCAGTTGACTCATTCTCGCAGAGGAAGCGGGGTTTTTCAGCAAACTCCTAAGGACATCTTTCGCACCCCCCTCGCCGAAGTGCGCTGGGCCCACCTGATCACCCCCCGGCACCAGCTCGACAAGAGCAAGCCCAAGGCCTGGACCGCCGACTTGCTGCTGCCCAACAGTGACGCGAACGCCCAGTCCTTCCTGCTCGCGATGGAGGACCAGTTCATCGCTCTGCACGGCAGTCGCAAGCGCCGGGCAGAGAAGGGTTTCCCCTGGAAGGCGGACAAGGAGAAGCCCAGCGAGATCACCGTGGTCCGCTTCAAGGTGCCGCAATTCCAGCGGCGCGACGGCTCTCTCTCCGAGGGTCCCCGCATCGTCGATGCCAAAAAGCAGCCCTGGGATGGGGCCGCTATCGGCAACGGCTCCAAGGTGATCGTCGCCTTCGACATCTACGACTGGGACGGGGAGAACGGCTGCGGCATGACCTTCCAGCCGCGTGCCGTTCAGGTCGTGGAGTTCGTGCCCTACGAGCAGGTCGACCCCACCGATGGCTTCGAGGAGGTCGAGGGATACACCACCACCGGCAGTGGTGCCGGTGATTGGAGCACTGGCGCTGCGGATGACGGCGAGGAGTTGTTCTGATGCCGCTTGATCGTCAGGGCATCAACTCCGGGACCTGGAGCGGCAGGCCCCCTCACCGGCCCGGTCCCCAGCTGCCTGCGTTCTGCCGCACCCGCCGGCCCACCACCGTCGCGGTCGCAGCCACCAGTCTGGTTTGCCTGCGAGGCCTGGTGCTGCTGGGGCTGGCGTTTCAGATCAGCACATTGCTGCTCTTGCTTGCAGGGCCCGTGCCGCCGCGGTTCTCACCGGCCACTGTCAACAACCACTTCCGCTCCGGTCCCGATCCCAGCTCAGCCCTCAACGGGCCTGTCACCGCCTCACCGATTTCAGACCGATGAACAACAACACGTCTTCCCTAGTGCCCTTTGAGTACGAGGGCCGCCAAGTCCGGGTCATCAGCGATGAGCTGGGTGATCCTTGGTTCGTGGCAGCTGATCTGCTTGCCTCGCTCGCCCTCGACCGCAAGGCCTTGGAGCGGCTTGATGGCGACGAGAAGGGTGTGAGTTCAATTCACACCCCTGGTGGCGAGCAGGTCATGACGATCGTGAATGAGCCAGGGATGTACAACCTCGTGCTGGGCAGCCGCAAGAAGGAGGCACACCGGTTCAAGCGCTGGGTAACTCACGAGGTGCTGCCGGCAATCCGTCGGACAGGGAGCTACACCGTGCCAGCTACCGTCCCGACTCCGGCTTCGTTGCCCTCAGAGAAGCAAGACAGCGTCGGCGCTCTTCTGCTGATCGGTCAAGCCATTGCACGGCTCCCCGGTGTGAAGGCCGGGATCGCCATGGCTGCCACCCTCAACTGCATCCAGGAAAACACCGGCCTGGCAGTGGAGACCCTGCGTCGTGCCTTGCCGGCTGCCGAAGAGCCCATCTGTTCGCTGAATGCCACTCAGTTGGGTCGGCAGGTGGGCATGTCGGCCAGGGTGATGAACCAGCACCTGGCGGCCTGCGGGCTGCAGACCCGCAATGCCCGCGACGAGTGGGAGTTGACGCAACGGGGCCAGGAATGGGCCGAAGCCATGCCCTACTGCCGCCATGGACACAGCGGTTACCAGATTCTCTGGAATCCCGCAGTGGTTGGCCTCTTGCGGGAGCTGAGCTGATGGAGAGTCAATCCGCACCAGCAACATCCGGTCGTCAGAGGGTCTGGGTGACGACGGCAGAAGCCTGCAGAGCGCTGGGCATGAGCCGCGAAACCCTCCGCCAGCTGCGGCTGCGGGGGGTGCTCACCCCGGGCAAGCACTACCGCCGCTGGGGCTGCACCCAGGGCCGGGGGCCGCTTCAGTGGCATCTGGAGAACGTTGAGGCGACAATCACAGGCTGGAGCCGGCGGCATCTGCAGCAATGAAAGCCACAATCCACCCGTAGAGTCATGTCTCTACGGGTGGCCGTGAACGGCCGAAGGCGTTCCTTGACACAGTCCAGGCCTCAAGACCGCTCCGCTGACTCCGGCCAGCACTTCCCGCAGGCGATACGCCGCTGGGGGAACAGCCTGGCGGTCAGGCTCCCGGCCGATTGCCTGCGTCAGGCTGGGCTGCAGGAAGGCGATCAGATCGACATCGTCGTTGGACCTGATGGCCGCCTGAGCCTGGAGCCTCTGCGCAGGCTGGATCGCTCTGACCTGGCCAATGATCTGCGCCAGCTACAGGCAACCATGCCTCTCACCCCTTCGGTGATCGAGGAATGCCGCGGCGCTGAACGCTGGTGACGCTCACCCATCGATGATCTATCTCGACACCAGCGTGGTGGTGGCTCTGCTTACCCCGGAAGAGCGCAGTGCCCAAGCCCTCGACTGGTTTGCGCAATCTCGGGGACCCCTGATCAGCAGCGACTGGCTGATCACCGAAACCCACAGCGCCCTGGGAATCAAGCAGCGCCACCACGGCCTCAGTGTTGAGGCGCGCCAGGCCGCTGGGGAGCAGTTCGAGCGCCTGCTGCAGGGCGGGGTGGAACTTCGTTCCCTCGATCGCGACCGCTTTCGCCAGGCCGCCGAGCTACTTCAAGATCCGGCCCTGGGCCTGCGGGCGGGTGACGCCTTGCATCTGGCGGTAGCGCTGCACAGCCGTTGCACCCGGCTGGCCAGCTTCGATGTGCGAATGCAGCAAGCCGCGACCGCTCTCGGGATGAGGCCAGCACTGAAATGAACCAACAATTGCTCCGCGTCAACCCCGTTGGCCGCCGGACACAGAAGCGTGCGCAGCACTTGAAATGAGCCGCGAAACCCTCCGCCAGCTGGGGCTGCACCCAGGGCCGTGGGCCACTGCAGTGGCACCTGGAGAACGTGGACAGAGGCCACCATTACGGGCTGGACAAGTAGGAGGCATCTGTGGCTCTGATGCCTTACCCGCCCGATTGCAGAGGGGGGAGAGCACGCAGAGAGAGGAACAACCGTTCCGCTCGGCCTGGCAAGGGCCGGAACCCCATCGACGCGTAGAAGCTGTGGAGACGAGCGCGTTCCGCTTCTCCAGCAGTGCCCGCCACATCGAGCAACATCAGCCGCACACCCAGGATCTGCCCCGCCCGTTGGCACTGCTGCATGGCATCCACCAGCAGGATGCGACCGAGCCCCTGGCCCTGATGCCTCCGGTCGACAGCGAGGTGGCTCACAAAAACACCTGGGATCAGATTCGAGCGCGGTGCCCGCGGGGCAGCATCGGCAGGCACATCGGCCACGCCGATGGCATGGGCATTGATGGCGTAGAAGCCCAGGCATGCCCGAGGTTCGTCGACCTGGGCAGCGTCGGTGGCGACGTAGAGCCGGGTGTAGCCATCACGCTGCTGGCGCTTGGCGGTGCGGCGCAAAAAGTTGTCCTGGCTGTCGCTGCCGCAGCTGAAGTCCTTGGTGTCGTGCAAGCCAGGGTCAAAGGCTTCGATCCGAACCGCCACCGGATCAGGAGCGCACGACCTGGTCCTGGTGCAGCTGCCAAGCCTCCAGCAGGGCGGGCGTTGGCGTGGTCTCTTCGTCGAGCGCGGCGAGTAGGGCCTGGTGATCGCCCTGGCTGAGCAAGGTCTGCTGCCTGCCACTGAGCAGCTCCTGAGCTCGTGCATAAGCCGACATCACCACGAAGGCGGAAGCCTCGATGCCCATCAGGTCTGCTGCCGCCTCAATGCTGGCCTTCACCGAGGGCTTGGTGCGCTGATCCATCCGAGCGGAGCGGGGCTCGTCGATCGCGTCGATCGCCGCATGGAGCATGGTCTCGACCGGCGACATGGCACACCAGGAAGCAGCTTCATCATTGTACGGGGGATGGCCGTACGTGGTCGCCGTCTGATCGGGGCTGCTGGGTCAATCAGGGAATCCTGGTGCAGATGGCCCAGGGCAATGCCGTCATGCTGATGCCGGTGCATGCCGAGCTCACGACGCAGCAGGCCGCTGATCTGCTGAACGTGTCTCGCCCCTTCCTGATCGAGCACCTGGAGCAAGGGGAGATCCCCTTCCGCAAGGTCGGCACCCATCGGCGCATCCGCCTATCCGATCTGATGGCCTACATGCACGCCATCGACCAGCAGCGTGCGGCAGCCCTCGATGAGCTGGCTGCCCAGGCCCAGGAGCTGGGCATGGGCTGCTGAGGTGAATCGCTTCACCGTCGTCTACGACGCTTGAACCTCGATGCCGAGTGGCCATGGGCGGCGATGCGGCAGCACCGAGCCAGCCTCAGGAACCCACCCAAGACGGGCGAAGAGTACCTGGCGACCCTGGAGGAACAACGTTTGAGCAGATTCCCGCAGGTCCTGCGGCACTACGCCGCCGAGCTCTGAGCACGTAACCTCTGGCCCAGCCTTTGCTCCGCCTTGGCGAAGGCGTCATCCACGACGTCATCCCCGCACCAGCGACTGTAGGCCGCCAGGTGGGTTTCCACTGAGTGACCCATGGCTGCTGCAACCACCTTGGGCGGAAGCTCGCAAGTGACATGAGCGCGGTGGGCATAACCATGGCGGCAGGAATAGAGCACCAACTTTTCGCCCTTCTCTTCATACTCCCGCCGTAGCTGTTGCCAGAGGGGTCGACGCCGCATGTAAGTCCCAAGGTCCTCAGCCCCATGACCTGGTCGCATCGGTGGCATACGGTCAGGTCGAAATGCTTTCTCGAGCCGCCAGTCCTGCGCCCAGTTGTCGCAAGGCAACAGTCGCAGGACTCTCGATCGAGTGCGGCCTCGACTGGAAACTTTCTGATAGGTCGTCCAGAGCTGTCCTTTTTGAATCTCCAGGTGTTGCAGTTCTTCTGGACGGAGGCCGTAGGCAGCCATCAGCTGAAACGCTAATCGCCAGCGCGGATCGGATATTGCCTCTACCAAACCCAGCACATGACTGACATCGATGGGTGTTGTAATCCCTCGTTCATCACGCTTCCGACCAACGTAGATCGAGAGGTCAAGTGGGGGTGCCCAGGATGATGGAAGCCGTTCCGAGTCGACGCCCCAACGCAAAAGTGCTGCTGTGAATTGAACCTGTAACTGACGGCCGCGAGATCCAGGTCTGTCCTTCCAGGACTCGATCACGGCCTCCAGAAGTTGCTTGGATGAGATGGGTCGTCGCTTGCCGCCAATGGCCTCCAGAACCACAGACATACGGCGCCAATAGATCCCATCCCAGGTGCTTTGCTTGATCGCCCCACTGCTGAGCTTGTGGTCTTTGAATCCTTGAATCAGTTGTGGCCAGTTGATTGCCTCGCTAACCGTTAATCCACTAGAGCTCGCTTCCTCAGAAGGAATGTGCGCGTGGGTTTCGATCGCGAGATCAAGGGGTACGCCATCGCTGTAATCGGCATGAATGGCAAGAACGGCTGCATGGATGGCTTGCCGCTCAGAAGCGGCCCAGGCAAAGGGCAATACCCGCTGCTGGCGAGCACCACCCGCAGCAGATGCAGAAACGTTCAGCAGAACCCGCCCACGCATCTCCGAAACCGTCCAGCCACTGCGAGGTCCCAGATCTGATGTGAGCGATAAGCGCAGCGCCGCGACCCAGCCACGGTCCTTGGCTGCCCGAGCTGGGCGAGGGGCAGTGGTGGGTTTCGGCACGGCTCCAGGGAATCAGGCACGCACGACACCCCTTGCAAGAGAATCTGCAAGAGAATCGCCCCTTCAGCTTGGCACGCCCGGCCAGAGACAGCCACATCCTGCAAGCCTGAAAGCCAGTAACAGCAAGGGTTCTTGGGGGTAAACTCCAGTTACGGCAGGCACTCCGGAAGAGCCGTATTCAAGGGCTTTGGGAGCACTAGGTCGCAGGTTCGAATCCTGTCGCCCCGATTCCAGTTACACCAAGGGCTCTCGGGAAATCCGAGAGCCCTTTTTCATGCCCTGTTTTGGGCTGTTGTGCGCAAGATGTGCGCAAAATCCAGGCCCGTGCGCAGGCTGCGCACCAGCGGGAATGGCCGGACAGGGGCTGACAGGGACGGGCCCGATAGCCTCCCGTGCACTCGGCCGGCGCCTCCTGGGTCCTCGGGTGCATCACCAGCCCCTGCGGGCACACCTGCCATCTGCCGATGCACTCCTGTCGTCCCGGCCTCTGGGCCACGGCCCGTGAGGCCCGTGAACACCTGGGCGTGAGCGAACGAACCCTGGCCCGCTGGCGCAACAGCGGTCTCTTTCGAGCAGGCCAGCACTGGCGGCGCAAGTTCCCCAGCCCGAACTCCCCGGTGCTGTATCACCTGGAGCACTGCCAGGTGGCGATGAGCAAGGCCACGGCCCGCCAGGCCGACTTGCTGGAAATCGGCCTGGCGCAGACGTCTGCGGGCAAGAGCTTCAGCAGGCCTCGACCAGTAGCGGATCCCAGCCGTGGTGAAGCTCCAGGGCATCGGCGATGCCTAAGAGTTTGCTGAAAAACGAGCCCACGAGCCAGTTTTCCACAGGCATCAGTGGATTTCCGGCTCAAAAAGTCGGATCGGCGGCTATCAGAGCCGCAAACTGCCCGATTTCGGCATCGTTGGCCT
>NZ_JAYGID010000131.1:0-10278 GCF_034931685.1 Synechococcus sp. CCY9202 | reverse complement strand
TCAGCGCCGCCGCCGCAGAGGTGCAAGACGCAGGCCCCAGGTGATTGAGGTGGCAGCGCCCCCACAGGGCGCAGCGGCCTCAATCGCCGCCCGGGGGCCGGCGCTGTAACCCCTGGGCTGCATAGAAAAACCATCCCGCTCACAACACAGCCGCGATGAAACGAGAGACTTGACAAGTCAATCGCCTCATTTCATCGTGGAAGAACGAGGTGCATCTGCGCCTCAGGAATGACAGCCCGTCATTCCACCCTGTTCACCCTCTGAGTAAGGGCATTCGGGCCTCGGGTTTTACACCACGCAAAGGGACGCGGCCCCAGTTTTCCTGTGTTGATTTCTTCTTCCCTTTCGTCGGTGAAGCTCTCGGGGGATTACCGTTGATAGGGTTTGGTTCATAGATCTGATCGCTTGGGATTAGCTGGATCATCACTACGCCTCGTAGAGGTTAAACTGGCATGGTGCCCCTACTAAGCCACTTCACATTGCCCTTGTGGTGCCTTGATTATCAAGGAGCGTATGAATGTGACTGACGTATAGCTCGTTTGGCAGATCAAGAACAAATCCTGTCTCCATTTTGTTGCTTGGAAGGCTTCCAGTTCGAGGCCCCGTTTAATCCCTCGACGACGGTGGGTTTCCACCGTCGGCTGACAGAGAAGACCATCAATGACTGCAACGGTGGATCGTCCACCATGAAAAGCAACAATTTACGCTGAATTGCCAAGGTAAACTTGATGATTCTGCGGATGGTGGAGGACCGGTGCCTTGCACCACAGAACATGCTTCAGCCACCAAGCGGAAGCCCTCTAGAGTAAGGAAGGAATTCTGCCAATTGCCCCCAAGCGAGCCCAGTGATATCTGGTTCCACACTGATCTCGCTCTGCTTAAAGATGCCCGAAGATGACAGAGAAGCTGGTCGACCCGATGCGCAGGCAAGTAAGTGATGTGTTTTGCGACAAGCCAAGAACGAGCTGAGGTTAGGACCTTCGTCAATTCTTGCAAGAGGCCAACAAGAGGCGTCCGCGGCTGAGCAAGGTTCCCAGGCCCTGGTCAGCCGCCCCGGGAGCTAGTTCGAACCCTGGCAAGGATCGTTGTTCTATCGCTTGTGGATTTTGAGTTTTGGCGTCTAGTCGCGATTCGTATCGCGACCTGCTGGTGTTCAGTGGGTTGGTGAAGCAGTAATTGATGCTGTATCACGCGGTCACCACAAGCATTCAGAGTTGAATCGTCAGCTTGTCTCAGCCTTCAATCAGGCATGTTGTTCGCGGCAAGTGCAGAAGAAACTTGAATACAGTGCCAAGATCTCGATCTCGGTCGGCGGCGACAGATTGACATTCTTTGCAGTGTCTCAGATGGGATATCTAATACTAAAGGAGATGACTTGAAATCCCAAGTCCGCGCTTTCCACCGTCGCCATGGCTCCTAGCAAATGGTTGTCTATGCTGATCAGATCTATCTCACCCAATGCGGTAATGGCTTATACATGCGGCATGGCTATAGCTTTATCTGAAGTCCCAGTATCATCCGGTCAGGCTTGATGAGCAATTCAGATCAATACAGCTTTTACAAGAGCGTAACAGGCATTCTTGATGCTGTGCCTGTTTGTTGACCCTGCGTCCTTTCATCTCAGTCGAGAAGTTGTCTGGCTTCTTGCCGTCTAGTATATCTAGGGCACCTCGAAAAATCTACGCCGCTCCCTGCCAGTCCGTGAAATATGCAATAGAGTTGGTTCAGTTCAACATTGCTGAATGGGACAGCGTGGATTCTGGGATGAGGAGAAGCGCATTCACAGGCTTCAGCAGAAGAAGCCCACGTTAGCGACCTTATCCGAGGCGATTCCCTGGGAGGCATTCAGGCCGCTGCTGGAGCAGGGTTACAGCCATGAACGCAAGAGCAATGCTGGCCGGAAGCGGATTGATCCGCTCATCCTCTTCAAGATGCTGGTGCTGCAGCAACTGTTCAACCTCAGCGATGAGGAGCTGGAATTCCAAGTCAACGACAGACGCTCATTCGAGGAGTTTGTCGGACTTGGAGTGATGAATAGCATTCCCGATGCCACCACCATTGCCTTCTTCCGCGAGCGGCTCCGCAAGGCGGGTGTCATCGATGAGCTTTTTGAACGGTTTGAGGAGCACCTGCGGTCCCAGGGCCTGGAGGCCCGTGGTGGGCAGATCATCGATGCCACGCTGGTCCCTGTTCCTAAACAGCGAAACTCACGGCCTGAGAACGAATCCATCAAGCGCGGGCAGCTGCCAGATGGATGGGCCGACAAGCCAGAGCGCCTGCGGCAGAAGGATCTTGACGCTCGATGGGTCAAAAAGAACGGCATCAGCCACTACGGGTACAAGAACAGCATCTGCATTGACGCCACTCACGGCTTCATCCGCAGATACGCCATTACCCCAGCCAATATTCACGACAGCCAGATGATCTCACAGGTTCTAGATCCTGAGAACAAGGATGACTTCGTCTGGGCTGATTCCGGCTACGCCGGCGCGCGGTATGAAGATCTACTGGAAGTGGCTGGTTTTGAGAGCCGAATTCATGAGAAGGGAACGCGTTGCCATCCCTTGAGCGAGGAGGCCAAGGAACGCAACAAGGTGCGATCGAGCGTGCGGGCAAGGGTTGAGCACGTCTTCGGGATAGTCACAACCTCTATGCACGGCAAACTGACAAGACGAATTGGCTTGGCCAGAACGAAGGCTTGGTGGGGTCTGCGTAATCTTACATACAACTTCCTGCGTTACCTGCACTGCTCTTCAAAGCTAGCGCTGTCTGCTTGATCATTTGGTAGCGGGATAATCATCTCTCCTTGAAGGCATGGATGCCAGTCATCTGGCGGATCTGCATGTGCAGAGGATGAGCTTGTGGATTCTCAATGTTGACTCAGAAATAGCAATATTTCGAGGTGCCCTCTAGGCTTTCTTCTCGAAGTATTCAGCCATTTGGTCGTTTATGACTTGCATAGGCATTCTTTTCCCTAACTTTGGCCCTTATCATGTGGCCCGAATTGAGGCGCTTCATCAAGTACTGGCGCAAGAGACTATCAAGCTAGTTGCTTTTCGATTTTCGATTGGCAGTGTTGAATACGGGTGGAAGCCCGAGGATCCCGGATTTGTTGAGGTAGTCACACTAGCGAACAGACCGCCTTCCAACGCTTTGGAAGCTTTCGCAATAGCGGCGTTGTGCGCTCGCGAGCTTCGCGAGCGCAACGTTGATGCCGTGTTTCTCCCGTCGTTTTCACCTACACCGAATCTCTTTTGTTTTCTTGCCGCCAAGGCGGTGGGATGTGGCACGATTTTGATGACGGATTCGTGGCATGGCACGGAACGTTCCTCACTGCTTAGAAAGCTGCTAAAGCACATCTTTGTTAGAATGTTTGATTCGGCTTTGGTTGCAGGAAGCCCACAATCGGCGTACGTGACATCCTATGGGATGTCACCGAAGCAGGTATTTACGGGGTACGATGTAGTTGATATTGCACACTTCGCAACGAAAGCAGATGAAGCCCTTCAGCAGAGTGGCAAGCTGCTGCTGGTTGGTTGTGACGAGAGCAGTCCTTCTGGTGAGGCTTTGCAACCACAGGGCGAACTTGCTTTGATTAGGAGTTTGCCAGAGAGGTACTTTTTGAATTTGGGGAGGTTTGTTAAGAAGAAGAATCTTTCTGCACTCGTTGTTGCATACGCACGATTTGTACAGATGCATGCTGAAAGACTGAGGGCTGAAAATAGAACCTCGATTCCTCAGGTCTTGGATGCATCCAATTCGAAACATCAGCATAGGTGCGAAGATACCTCCAGTGCTAGAAAGGCTGCGGATCCTAAACCTGTTAGAAGAAACCACCTGCCAGCCAACATATCCCACTCTCTACCAACCGCTCTAGTTCTTGTCGGGGAAGGTCCGCTGCGTGAGGATTTGGAGAGGCAGTCAAGGCAGCTGGGGCTGGTGGTCCGGAATGGGTTGGCAGATCCAATCCCTTCGTGTGGAGCTGAGGTTGTCTTCTATCCTTTTCAGCAAGTGGAAATGTCGCCCACTTTTTTCGCGAAGTGCGAAGCATTTATTCTGCCCAGTTCTTATGAAGAGTGGGGTCTAGTGGTTAACGAGGCTATGGCATGTGGGGCGCCTGTCTTGGTATCCAATTGCGTTGGCTGTCATTTTGACTTAGTTCAAGAAGGAGTTAACGGATTTACCTTTAACCCTTTCGATCCTGTGGAGCTTGCAAAACTGCTCAATCGCTTTTCTGTTGATCCAGAGCTTAGTTCTAGGCTCGGCGCAGCAAGTCGTAAGCTAATCCAGGAATGGTCTCCATCTAGATTTGCTGATGCCGGTTTGGCTTCGATTCATGCTGCACTTGCAAAAAAGCTTAGTCGACTATGAATGACAATCTACTTGTTAAAGGGCACCTCGAAAAATCTACGCCGCTCCCTGCCAGTCCGTGAAATATGCAATAGAGTTGGTTCAGTTCAACATTGCTGAATGGGACAGCGTGGATTCTGGGATGAGGAGAAGCGCATTCACAGGCTTCAGCAGAAGAAGCCCACGTTAGCGACCTTATCCGAGGCGATTCCCTGGGAGGCATTCAGGCCGCTGCTGGAGCAGGGTTACAGCCATGAACGCAAGAGCAATGCTGGCCGGAAGCGGATTGATCCGCTCATCCTCTTCAAGATGCTGGTGCTGCAGCAACTGTTCAACCTCAGCGATGAGGAGCTGGAATTCCAAGTCAACGACAGACGCTCATTCGAGGAGTTTGTCGGACTTGGAGTGATGAATAGCATTCCCGATGCCACCACCATTGCCTTCTTCCGCGAGCGGCTCCGCAAGGCGGGTGTCATCGATGAGCTTTTTGAACGGTTTGAGGAGCACCTGCGGTCCCAGGGCCTGGAGGCCCGTGGTGGGCAGATCATCGATGCCACGCTGGTCCCTGTTCCTAAACAGCGAAACTCACGGCCTGAGAACGAATCCATCAAGCGCGGGCAGCTGCCAGATGGATGGGCCGACAAGCCAGAGCGCCTGCGGCAGAAGGATCTTGACGCTCGATGGGTCAAAAAGAACGGCATCAGCCACTACGGGTACAAGAACAGCATCTGCATTGACGCCACTCACGGCTTCATCCGCAGATACGCCATTACCCCAGCCAATATTCACGACAGCCAGATGATCTCACAGGTTCTAGATCCTGAGAACAAGGATGACTTCGTCTGGGCTGATTCCGGCTACGCCGGCGCGCGGTATGAAGATCTACTGGAAGTGGCTGGTTTTGAGAGCCGAATTCATGAGAAGGGAACGCGTTGCCATCCCTTGAGCGAGGAGGCCAAGGAACGCAACAAGGTGCGATCGAGCGTGCGGGCAAGGGTTGAGCACGTCTTCGGGATAGTCACAACCTCTATGCACGGCAAACTGACAAGACGAATTGGCTTGGCCAGAACGAAGGCTTGGTGGGGTCTGCGTAATCTTACATACAACTTCCTGCGTTACCTGCACTGCTCTTCAAAGCTAGCGCTGTCTGCTTGATCATTTGGTAGCGGGATAATCATCTCTCCTTGAAGGCATGGATGCCAGTCATCTGGCGGATCTGCATGTGCAGAGGATGAGCTTGTGGATTCTCAATGTTGACTCAGAAATAGCAATATTTCGAGGTGCCCTAAAGTGTGTCTTTGCGCCTCCTCTTGGTTAAGCAGCAAAATCGATAGTGTTAATGTTGCTGTCTTCTTGGTTCACTCTTCGTGTAATCTGTTAATCAATGGAATTCAACATTGCCAATTTCCTGTCTATCTCCATTCCTACTAGAAATAGATCGGCAAACATTAAGGCTCTTTTGGATTCAATTGATGATTCAGTAGACCATGTGCCTACGTATCTGTCTGAACTTATAAATATTAATATCTTTGACAATAATTCGGACTCAGGCGAACTCGAAGAGTTGATCGAAGCTGTATCTAAGGCTAGATGCTACACTGTCAGGCTTCATGTTTCTTCTCATAATATTGGAATGAGATCGAATATTATTAGAGCCCTGCGTGTATTTGACTATAATTATATATGGCTGCTTTCTGATCACATGCTAATACGCCGCTGTATCTATGGGCTACGCGAAATCCTTATAAACTCACTTCCTGACATCGCTGTTTTTGGAATCAGCGAGTATCCTGTGCTCTCGCCTAGGTACATGTCTCTGACTACAGTCTCAAGCCTTAATCTATTTGATGCAAATAGGATGTTATTTAACATGGGAAACATTAGCTCCAATGTCTTTAGCAATAAAATGCTTTGCCGTTTCGCAGAAGCTTCAGATCCCATCTTAGATCATACAGACTATCCACACCTGTACGCCCTGGCAGCGGCTAGTGGATCTTCATCTCTGATATACATTGAAAAGTGTTCAAAATTTAATTCTGCTATTCCTGTCACTAGCTCTTATAACCTTCTTAATGCTCGCTTTATCGACTATCCTAAGCAATGTGGATCAATAAGGAAAATTCTGTTTCAGGGCTTTAGTAAGCTTGTATTCTTTCCTCCAAGGCTATATGTCTCGTCATTGGTAAACCAGTTGATTGCTGACTATTTCCATAATCAATCTAGGCCAAGTCAATCTTTGCACATGGTTATTGCAGACCTTCTCTACTATAACGGTTGCTTTGTTTCAGCCTTTGCTTTTGTCCTATTTTGTTGGAAATGTACTATTTCTATGTTCCAATTCTTTTTCGCGCGTCTGCATTTGCTTAGGAGAAATTGAATGAGCATTAATCGCTACTTAATATGTGACTCTAGGCTCCCATTGCACTCAAAAGCATATCGTGAGGCTGTATGCCTGCTTCTTGAATCACACTCTATTCCTTACTCTCTGTTTGATGGGCGACATCCAAAGCGTACTTATTTGACTAGCGCATTAGAGTTCGCTTCTGCTGCTGATATTAATAGAATAGTCTTTATTACGATGGAGGAAATCAATGGTGTTCATTTGCTCTGGGATCGAATTAAAAACTATCGTTTTCGATCTATAGACGTCTTCTGCTTTTACTTTAAATTTAGCAATCTTCAGGGATGGTCAATGCGCTCTCTGTTCATTTCCATCTGCTTTGCTATAGCACCAGTTCAAAAGATTATCATTTCTCGAAAGACACAAGTTTCTGGATATTCACGATTTCTCCTTGGGAAGAAGCTTCACTATGCTCCAGACTTCTTTTCCGACCTCGAACGCCCTAGTATTTCCACTCAAGCTGCTAAATCCCATTTGTTGCAGTTATTCAGTTTGCCTTCAAACTCAATTGTTATATCTTATGTAGGTATGATCTCGGAAAAAAAGGCAATCTCAACCCTTTTGTTTCTTATTCAAGAATCAATCCAGTTTCTCCTTTCGCATAACGTCATGATTGTCATTGCGGGGCCATTGGAGCCGAGTGGCATTGATGACTCCCAAATCCAATTACTTCAAAGCCAAGGTGTTGTTGCTTATAGACCTGAGCTTCTGTCTAATTATGATTTCTATTGTGTTGTCGCCGCGTCTGATGCAGTATGGTGTGTACAGCAGAACTTTTCAAATTCTTCTGGGATCTTTACAAGAACTTGCTCATGGGGCTCAATTCCAATAGTAGCCTTGGACTCTTATATCGGTTCGCTTGTTTTATCCTTGGATCTGGGTTATATTCTGGATATTCATTCCAAGTGTGTAGTCGATGACTTTAAGAATGTAGTCATCTCATTGTTGTCTCAAGAATCTCGAATGCGATATCTTGCTGCCTGCAAGCAGTATTCAGCATCTTGTGGCATTGACTCGTTTCACGATTCGCTAAAGCCTTTGTTTTTGACTTAAGATGCCTGCATCGACACATGCGGTAAGGCTGCTTACTGTTATCATCCCAACTTATAATCGACATGATGAACTATGTCGTGCTATACATCACCTCTACTTGGAGGCCAAGTTTGTTCTTGATGAAGTTGAGCTACTTATTGGCGATAATTCTGATGTCCTAGTTCAAGAGAAGAACTTACGCCTAGTTAATTGCTATCGCAAGTGTATGGACATAACGTATATTCCTAACTTGAGCAATCTTGGATTTAGTGCGAATGTTTTTAATGCGCTGCCGCTTGCATCAAGTCTTTATACATTGTTGCTTTCCGATGATGATCGGCTCTGCAAAGGCTCGCTTGACGTGGTTCTAAGTACACTAAAGTCACTTCGTTCTACCCAGCCTAATGTTAATCATGTTTTGCTCTGTCCCTACCTTAGGGGCGGGAGTCTTAGCGACAATCTAAGGTCTGATATAGATGTCAGTCCGAAAGACTTTCTACTTGGATTTAGATCTAGGCTTTTGTTGTCTTCTGTTGTTTTCCCATCGGTTGCTGATTGTCGTGAGTTATCGGCTATGCCTTACCAGCTTAGAGCTAATCTCTATCCTCATATTCTTATGTCAAGCCCGGCTAGGGCTTCTTTTCGTTATACTCGATTAAGTCAGCCTCTCACCATTGTCTCTGGAGGTAGTAAGTCCCGTTGGTCTGTATATCAAGTAACTAGTGATCTCTTTTCGATAATGCATTCTTCTTCCCTGCCTCTTGGCGGCAGATCCCTGAGAGGAAAGCTTTTTTATTGCGTATCTGCATGGTCTTTATTGCTCGCCCTAAAGTACACTGTAGGGTGGATTAATGGAACCATTTGTGTCTCAGAAGTCTTGAGGCTTGCCGTGCTCACTAGGGACAAGGCCTTTTTTATCTCTTGGGGTTTCTACACGTTGGCCATTCTCCTGTCGGTCAAAAGACTCTACCTTTCCTTGAAGATTGTCAAGGCGAAGACTGTCAGAACTTGACTGGGGAGTTGCGCGAACGCTGATTTCTCGGTCGGTCCGGTCTCTATCCTGCTCCGCAGGATCTTACTTTCATGCTCCAAGTGTTCACGATAGATCACCCCATTTTGGATTTCAGCGATTCTTCAGACGTAGAGGATGAGGCAGAGAGTGGAGCCATGTACTTGTTGGAAGAGGTAGCGGAAATCTTCATCTGAGGGGGATCTCCTGCCTTGTTACCTCCCTCAACCGCTTAGGATGCCGCTGAAATTGCATCCCAACCGAGCGCTGCTGCACTGGCACCGCTCTCACCAGCGATTGTCGGCTCCCTTTGGGGAGTTCGATCGGGTGATCCCTGTTGGCACTTGTCCTTCTCGACGAGCCCTGAATTCACCCCGATCGCCTCACCACCCGTTTCATGCCATCGCCTCCCGTGGCCTGAGCAGTTTGGCCAGGCGGACCAGGTTAAAGGCAACCACATGCAACCGGAACACACCCCTCGGGATTGGCTCCTGGCCTTGAGCTGCCGCAAGCCGACGGCCTGTTCGATCCAGCCAAATGCCTGCTCTGTCTGTTTCCTGGCGTTGATCGATTGGATGTAGCCGCCATGGCGAACGGTGCGGACGTTGATTGCGGAGTTGTGGCGGGCCTGGATGTTCTGGGAGACATGCGGAATGATTCCTGATATCAGCACATCAGCGACGAAGTCCCTAGTGCCGTATCACTTGACGGCTCCCATCGTCTTCTGGTGAGCACCGCGCATAGCCCGCGTCATCCGAACCGCCTCCCAACGCTCACCGTATCCGACGGCTGGGGTCACCTCACTGGCCACCACCAGCCCGTTGTGCTGGAAGGCGCACCTTGCAGTGCGACGGGTTCTCCATGAGGAAGTGCCCCATGGAGCTGAGGAACCCCCATGCCAAAGTACTTGCGGAACAGCTGGGCCTCACCATCGCTGCTGGAGCGGTGTTTCTGGTTAGAGAGCAGTAAACCGCAGAAACCTCCCCTGGCAGGGCTGATTCAAAGTTTCAGCATGGCTTGGGCTTTGGCTGGCGCATCGCCATCGCCAGCAGCGCCGTGATGTCGTGCATCACCGCCTGCATCCCAGCGCGGATCGACTGAAAACCAGCCAGCCGCAACAGGTTGAGTGCTGCCGTTCGCAGGCTGGCCAACGCACCAGCGCCATTACCCCGGTAGCGGTGGGCGTCCTCGTGGAGCTGGGTGTCACGGATCCAGTGCCAGCACTCAATGCTCCAGCGGTCGCGCACCAGTCGCAGCAGGGCCTCTGGGGTGGTGCGCAGGCTGGTGAGAAACAGGTGGGTGGCCTGAAACGGTCTCCCGTCTCTGGTGCCGGTAGCGGTCATCTCCACAATCCAGCTGGGCCGCGTCCCTTTGCGTGGTGTAAATCCCGAGGCCCGATTGCCCTGGACTGAGGGAGAACAGGGGTGAATGACGGGCTGTCATTCTCGAGGCGCATGTGCACCTCGTTGTTTCACGATGAATCCAG
>NZ_JAYGID010000130.1:0-16565 GCF_034931685.1 Synechococcus sp. CCY9202 | reverse complement strand
GCTGCTGGGCGGCGGCCCCGGCACCGGCAAGACCAGCACCGTGGTTCAGATCCTGGCGGCCCAGCTGAGCCTGCAGCCGGCCCTGCGGATCCAGCTGGCGGCCCCCACCGGCAAGGCCGCGGCCCGGTTGCAGCAGGCGATCGAGGATGGTGCCGGCTGCCTCGCCCCCGCTGTGGCCGGCAAGCTGCGCCGCACCCCCTGCGGCACCCTGCATCGGCTGCTGGAGAGCAACGGGGAGCGATTCGGACGACACCGCCACCGGCCCCTGGAGCTGGATCTGCTGGTGGTGGATGAGGTGTCGATGGTGGATCTTCCCCTGATGGAGGCGCTGCTGGACGCCTTGCCGGCCACCTGTCGGCTGGTGCTGGTGGGAGATCCTGCCCAGCTGCCGCCGGTGGGTCCCGGACCGGTACTGCTGGAACTGCAGCGACCGGCACGGCTGAAGGCGCTGGGGGAGGCCGCTGTGCAGCTCACCACCACCTACCGCAACCACGGCGCCATCGCCGAGCTGGCCAACTGGCTGCGCGGCCGGGAAGGCCATGACCCGCAGGCCAGCGGTCTGCAGGGCCTGGCCAGCCAGCTTGAGGCGTGTCGCTCCAGCGGCAATCTGGCGTGGCAACAAGCCAATCCAGTCCGGGGCCTGCCTGCGGCGCTGCTGGAACCCCTGCGCCGCAGGCAGCTGCAGCTGGCCAGCCTGGCCGCCGCCATGGCCAGCTCCAGCCAGCCAACCGATGGGGCCAGTGCTCTGCTGGAGGCGCTGGGGGAGATGCTGATCCTCACGCCGGTGCGCAGGGGGCGTTGGGGAGTGGAAGCGATCCATCAGGCCCTGCTCGGCGACGCCGCCACGGCCGGTCCTGGCGCCTGGCCGCCGGGAACTCCGGTGCTGTGCTGCCGCAATTTGCCCGATCTGGGCCTGGCCAATGGCGATCTGGGCGTGGTGGTGCACAGACGCGGCGGCGCGCGGCGCCTGCTGTTCGCTGCCGCATCAGGCGGCCCAGACCGCGCCGCAGCATCCAACCAAGACCATCTGCGCTGGCTGCATCCGGCCCAGATGGCAGGGGCGGTGGAACCGGCCCTCGCCCTCACCGTGCACAAGGCCCAGGGCAGCGAAGCCGACACGGTGATCGTGCTGCTGCCGGATCCAGAGCGCGACGATCCTCGCCTGCTTTACACCGCCTTGACCCGGGCCCGCCACCAAGCCCTGCTGATCACGGCTCCACTCACCTGAGTCTTTGACCTGACGATCTGATCTGAGTACCTGAGCTGTGTGCCAGCTCTTGCCTGAATACCGATGCTGCACGGGCGTTACACAGCACCACATCGCGCAACCTGTCAACGAAACATGAACGGCCCGCGCGAGCCATTGCCAAGCGATTCATACTTCTCTCAACCGGGAAGGGAGCTATCCCCCAACCGGCGGTTTCAGAGCCCCTGCTCCAATAGTCTCTCCCCCTGGGAGTTCTCCAAATCGATATCAGGATGTTCATCGTCCTGGGCGATTCCTTCCTGCATCCCTGACCCCGCCTTCACCCTCTGTGGCGAACGCGAGCGAGGTGCCCCAAAGGTTCTCGGAGAACCGCCACCTGGACGCCCCGGCCCCAGGCGGCTCTGAAACCACCCCCTTCCAAAGCGTTCCAAGTCCTGAGCCCGAAGGTGCAGCTCAGCTGGATCGCCATCCTTGGTCGAACCCAGGCGGGCTCCCAGGCTCGACCCATCGAGTCTGCTGATGAAGGTCAAGCAGGTTCAGCCGAATTGGAAGATTCAGATGAATCATCCCGGCCTGTTCAGCCCATGCAAGAGCCAGGATGCCGGTGATCGACTCGACTTGCCCAGGCTGGTGATCATTCATCCGCAATCCGCCGATCAACAGCCCATGGCCGTGATCGATTTGAGCTGCTCTTTCCCGCCTGGACCTGATTCTCTGGCTGGACCTCTGCCGATGTCTGGACCCGTATCGGAGTCAGGAACGGCCCTGGACACAGCGGTGTCTGATCGGGCCGTTGTTGAGCCACCGGAGCAGCGTCCCTGGGGCTGGTTCGAGCTTCTGGCGGAAGGGCCCGGCTATCGGGTCAAGCGCCTGCACCTTGATCCGCATCAGCGCCTCAGTCGGCAGCGGCATCAGCATCGCCTGGAGCACTGGCTTGTGGTACTGGGCCAGGGCAGCGTGGAACTGGGTGACGCGCCGCTGAGCAGAACCCAGCCGCTCGAACCGGGCAGCAGCCTGATCATTCCGCCGCTCACGATCCACCGGGCGGCAGCGGGCAGCGAAGGATTGGAGATCATCGAGGTGCAGCGCGGCTCCCTGTTACGGGAAGACGACATCGAACGCTTTGCCGACGACTACGGCCGGGTGTAAGGTGCAGTTTCACCCTTTGATGAAGGGCGTGGCAGTTCACGGTGAGCTGTCGAACCACAGGACCGGAGCCGGGACCCCCATTCATTCATCCCGATCCGATCAAACCTCAGTCCGCACAACCCTGCAGCGCAGGAGCCGCCGATCCACGGCAGCCAGAAAGCAGCAGAACATTGCTGATGTTCGACACCATTTCCAGTTCCAAATCTTGGGTCTCTGCCGGCCTGCGTTGAAGGATTTCCCAGGCCCGGACATCCCGTGACCCCATCTCAAGAAGGCGGCAGCACCCTGTGCGCCGTCACCGGCGTTGACGCCGCCAGCCTGATCGAGGCCGGCTCGGCTGCGGCCGCTGACTCGATCGCAACCTCTGCAGAACTGCTGACCAGCGATTTGCCGAGCTCTGCTGAACCCCTCCAAGCCAGCGACAACGCTGACGTTGAAGACCTGAATCACGACAACAGCAATCGCGAAAGCCGTGATGTCAAGCCGGTGACCGCCGCTGCATCCACAGACACCCTGAAGAGCAGCACTACATCGGAGCCTGAGCCTGCGGCACCCTCCGGTTTTGCCAGTTTCGGCTTTGCCTCCGAGCTGCTCGAAACCCTCAGCGCCATCGGCTACGAACAGCCGTCACCGATTCAGGCAGCCGCCATCCCCGAGCTGCTGCTCGGCCGGGATCTGGTGGGTCAGGCCCAGACCGGTACCGGCAAGACGGCCGCCTTCGCCCTCCCCCTGCTGGCCCGTCTCGATCCCGAGCAACGCAAACCCCAGGTCCTGGTGCTGGCCCCCACCCGGGAGCTTGCCATGCAGGTGGCGGATGCCTTCAACACCTACGCCTCCCGCCTGCCCAACGTGCGCGTGCTGGCGGTGTACGGCGGCGCCGACTTCCGCGACCAGATCCAGCAGCTTCGGCGCGGCGTACAGATTGTTGTGGGCACGCCTGGCCGGGTGATGGACCACATGCGCCAGGGAACTCTCGATCTCTCCGGCCTGCGTGCCCTGGTGCTCGACGAAGCCGATGAGATGCTCCGCATGGGCTTCATCGACGACGTGGAGTGGGTGCTGGAGCAACTGCCCAGCGAGCGCCAGGTGGTGCTCTTCTCGGCCACGATGCCGGCCGAGATCCGGCGCATCTCCCACAACTACCTGCGCCAGCCGGCGGAGGTGACGATCCGCACCAAGGCGGCCGACGGCGGCAGAATCCGTCAGCGTTACCTGATGGTGCACGGCCCCCACAAGCTGCCGGTGCTGCAGCGGGTGCTGGAGGCCGAGTCCAGTGAGGGAACGATCATCTTTGCCCGCACCAAGGCGATCACCCTCACCGTGGCTGAGTTTCTCGAAAGCCATGGCTACGAGGTGGCCGTGCTCAACGGCGACGTGCCCCAGGCGCAGCGGGAGCGCACGATCGAGCGGCTCAAGGACGGCCGGGTCGACGTGCTGGTAGCCACCGATGTGGCTGCCCGCGGCCTCGATGTGGAACGCGTCGGCCTGGTGGTGAACTACGACATGCCCTTTGATGGCGAGGCCTACGTGCACCGCATCGGTCGCACTGGCCGGGCGGGCCGCAGCGGCGAGGCGATCCTCTTCCTCACCCCCCGCGAACGGCGCTTCCTCGGAGGCCTGGAGCGGGCCGTGGGCCGTGCCATTGAGCCGATGGAGGTGCCCAGCAACGCCACCATCAACCAGAACCGCCTTGATCGGCTCCGTCAGAAGCTCACCAACGGGCTCACCACTCCGATCGGCACCGAGGAGGAGCGCGCCCTGCTCAGCGAGATCCTGCAACGCGTGGCGCAGGAGCACGAGGTGAGCAGCGACCAGCTGGCCCTGGTGGCTCTGCAGATGAGCCTGGTCGGCAAGCCCTTGCTGCTGCACGGAGACGAGCAGTGGAGCCAGCCCGCGGCCCGCGGCCCCGCCCGCGACAGCCGCAGCGGCAGTCCGCGCGATCGCGATGGCGGCACACGACGAACGATTGAGCGGCGCCCCGCCGGCCGGGATGGTCGCAGCACCGGAGCCCCCCGCAGCCAGGAGGTCTCCCCCGTGGATGCGGACATGGATCGCTTCCGGATCGAGGTGGGCTGGCGCGATCGCATCAAACCCGGCAACATCGTGGGCGCAATCGCCAATGAGGCCGGCATCGCCGGCAAGATGATCGGCCGGATCCACATCTTCGACGCCCACAGCACTGTGGATCTGCCCAAAGGCATGCCCGAAGACGTGTTCGAAAATCTGCGCCGGCTGCGGGTGATGAACCGCGAGCTGCAGATCACCAAGCTCTCCTGAGCCTGAAGCGATCCACCGCAGCCCCCTGCGTCTTGAAGCCGCTGCTAACCGCAGCGGCTTTTTTCATGGTCAGGAGGTCGTGACGATCACCGCTCCAGGGGAGGCTTCCCTCGGCAAGGGCCCTGACCTCACGCCGGCACAGTGCTCAGGCACACGAGCGGGTGACATCGACACTGGACAGCACGCTGAGCTCGGTCACGGACAGCCGCTCGACAGCGGCAATCAGGGAGGGCTGGACCTCGCTGGTCTCGACACAGACCAGGCTCTGCAGCAGGTCAAAGCGGTCCTGGGCAGCGAGCTCACCGTCATCGCTCCACGCCAGGCTCCAGGGGACAGGGCATGCCATAGGACTAATGGGAACTGGATCAGGGTTCGCTGACAATGGGACAGGACCGGGGATCGATGGCCGTTCTTCAGGATCCCTTCGCAAGTTCTTCACGCTTCTCCATCCCGCTCAAGGGGAGATCAGCGATGGGACCTCCGAGTAGGCTGATGGAGATTCATTGATGTCCAGGCTCCCCTCGGCGCGCTCAGCAGGGTTGGACCGCACGGCCTTTCCAAACGGCTCCGGTACGGACTCCTGGCTCTCAAGGGCCTTCCCAGGGACACACGGCTATCTGCGGATCAGTTCCAGGTCCAGTTCATTGAATGACTATCTACGTCGGCAATCTCTCGTTCCAGGCTGAACGGGAGGATCTCCTTGATCTCTTCGGTCAATACGGAGAGGTGCGCAACTGCAGCCTGCCCCTTGATCGGGAAACCGGCCGCAAACGTGGCTTCGCTTTCGTTGAGCTCAGCGACGATGCCGCTGAGCAGAAAGCCATCGACGACCTGCAGGACGTCGAGTGGATGGGCCGCATGATCCGCGTCAACAAAGCCACTCCCCGGGAAGGCGGTGGTGGCGGCGGTGCACGGGGTGGCAATCGTGCTGGAGGAGGTGGCGGTGGCTACGGCGGAGGTAGCGGAAACCGCTGGTGAAGCGACTGGAATCCGATGGCGCCCCAAGGGATCAGGCCCATTGGTGCTGTCCTGACGCCTAACGATGGGATAAGTCGCTCTGCACCCTTCGCACCTCTGCGATCCAAACAAAAACCCCTTGGTGCATTGCGCTCCAAGGGGTTCTAATCGGTTGGATCACGACGACGAAGATGATCCCGGTGCCATCAGGTGGATCAGGCCAACGATCAAGCTTCAGGAACGGACTCCGTTGTCTGATCGTGCCTTGAGGCACGGATTGATCGTCACAAGCATGGCAGCGTCAGATTTCCAGGAGTTCAGTTTGAGCAGTCTCAAGCTCATCGAGTTGATCGACCTGCCAGGCACGGCGACGCAACTCAGCTCCTGGGCAAGGTGCAATCGGTCGGCCCTCGAGGCTCTCAGGAAGTGCCGCCCGCAGATGATGGCGACGAACCTTGGCTGTCCAACGATGGAATCGATTGAAAGCGCGTGAACGGGTCATGAACATCTCCCTTCTGGGATGTCGTCGTTCTACCCCCGGTGCACCGCTACAAACCGTTCCTGGCAAACATCTTCACCGCCAACCCGTCGCATGCGGCCAGCCACCGGCTCCACCCCTGCCCTGAAGCGCCTGCTGCGCACCCTGCGTCCCCATCGGCGGCAGGTCTGGCTGGCGGCGACCTGCTCGGTGCTCAATAAACTCTTTGACCTGGCTCCACCGGTGCTGATCGCCCTGGCGGTCGATGTGGTGGTGAAACAGCAGAACTCCTGGCTGGCCGATCTGGGCGTGGTCTCGGTTCCGGGCCAGCTGGCCGTGCTGGCCGTGCTGTCATTCCTGATCTGGACCGCCGAATCCCTGTTCGAATACCTCTACGGTCTGCTCTGGCGCAACCTGGCCCAGACCGTGCAGCACGAACTGCGCCTGGAGGCCTACGACCATCTCCAGCGCCTCGAGATGGCCTTTTTCGAGGCGGGCAGCAGCGGACGGTTGCTGACGATCCTCAACGACGACATCAACCAGCTGGAGCGCTTCCTCGATCACGGTGCCAATGAGATCCTGCAGCTGATCACCACCGTGCTGGCCGTGGGCGGGGCGATGGTGTGGATCTCACCGGGTGTGGCTGGGGTGTCGTTTCTTCCGGTGCCGGTGATCCTCTGGGGCTCCCTGGGGTATCAGCATCGCCTCGCTCCCCGCTACCAGGAGGTGCGCGAGCGGGCCGGCGATCTGGCCAGCCGCCTGGCCACCAATCTGGGCGGCATGCTCACGATCAAGAGCTACGTGGCCGAGGGCTGGGAGAACGATCGCCTGCGTCAGCAGAGCGAGGCCTACCGCCAGAGCAACCGCCGCGCCATTCGCTTCTCGGCCGGCTTCGTGCCGCTGATCCGTTTCGCCATCCTGTTCGCCTTCCTGGCGATCCTGGTGGTCGGCGGGCTGCAGGTGTGGCGCGGAACCCTCGGAGTGGCGCCCTACACCTTCCTGGTGTACATCACCCAGCGTCTGCTGTGGCCCCTCACCACTCTGGGCCGCACCCTCGACGATTATCAGCGGGGCATGGCGTCGACCAACCGGGTGCTGGATCTGCTCGACACGCCGATCGCCATCCCCGGTGGTGATGGCCACTTGCCACGCTCCCGGGTGCGGGGCGAGATCCGCTTCGAGGCGGTGGGCTTCGCTTACCACGATCGCCCGCCGATTCTGCAGAACTTCAACCTGCAGGTACCGGCAGGATCCACCCTGGGCATCGTGGGCGCCACCGGCTCAGGCAAGAGCACCATCGTGAAGCTGCTGCTGCGTCTCTACGAACAACAGCAGGGCCAGATCCTGCTCGATGGGATCCCGATCCAGACCCTGCGGCTCGATGACCTGCGTCACGCCATCGGTCTGGTCAGCCAGGAGGTGTTCCTCTTCCATGGCTCGGTGGCCGAGAACATCGCCTACGGCAGCTTCGACGCATCCCGCAGCGCCATCGAACGCGCCGCTGCCCTGGCCGAGGCCGCTCCCTTCATCGCCGCCCTGCCCCACGGCTACGACACGGTGGTGGGGGAGCGGGGCCAGCGGCTCTCCGGAGGCCAGCGCCAGCGCATCGCCCTGGCCCGCGCCATCCTCAAGAATCCTCCGGTGCTGATCCTCGATGAGGCCACCGCCGCCGTGGACAACGACACCGAAGCGGCCATCCAGCGCTCGCTTGTGCGGCTCACGGCGGATCGCACCACTCTGGTGATCGCCCACCGCCTCAGCACGGTGCGCCATGCCGATCGCATCGTGGTGCTGGAGCAGGGCCAGATCGTGGAAAGCGGCACCCATGAGCACCTGATCGCCGCCGCCGGTGCCTACGCCGGCCTCTGGCGTGTCCAGGCCGGTCTCCTGCCGGACGAGCCCCTGCGGTTCGATGCCTGACATAAGTTTTCCAACATGAAGACATCTGCGGCGCAGCGCCGTCCCAAGAGAGGTCAGCGCGGGCCCGTCACTGTGGCCGTGGTGCTGGGCCTCAGTGGCGGTCTGCTGCTCGCCGGTCCCCTGAGTCGCTGGCTGTCCATCGAGAATCACATCGAGGACAAGCGCATCACCAACCCCTTTGCGGGCTGGGCCAATTTCGGTCATCAGGATGTGCTGTTGCTGGGTACGGATGTCGGTGGTGGCAACACCGACGTGATGGCGGTTCTGCGGGTGGAGAACGGTGTGACCCGCATCATCCAGGTGCCACGTGACAGCTACATCGAGACGGTGGAGTACGGCGGCGTCAAGGCCAACGCCCTTTACAGCCTGGGGGGCGCCGATCTGGTGAAACAGGAACTCTCCAGCCGCATGGGACGGCCGATCAGTCATCTGGTCAAGGTGAATCTCTCCTCGATCCGGCGCATGGCCGATGTGCTCGGCGGCATCGAAGTGGACGTGCCCAAGAGGCTGTACTACGTGGACAACAGCCAGGGGCTTCATATCGACCTCCAGCCCGGTCTGCAGACCCTCAAGGGTCGGGACCTGGAGGGATTCCTGCGCTGGCGCCACGATGAGATGGGCGACATCGGCCGGCTGGAGCGTCAGCAGCTGGCCCTCAAAGCCCTGTTCCGCAAGCTCACCCGACCGGAGAACCTGGTGCGGCTGCCGGCCATCCTGGCTGCCGCCGGCAAGGATCTCCATACCGATCTGGGGCCCATGGAGATGGGTGGACTGATCACGGCGATGGGCATGACCAGCCTGGAAACCGAACGGCTGGACGGCCGCCCCTTCTACCGGGACGGCATCAGCTACTGGGATGCCACCTGGCCGCAGGCCGAGCCCGGCGCCGAGGGAAGCAAGGCCGCTGACAATGGCGAGACCAATCCGCAGGACGATCGCTACCGCTTCCTGTTCTGAGACCTGACCACTTCTGAGGCCTGAGCGCGGGCCATAGGCTGAGCCGGTCATCCCTGCTGCGGCAGCTGCGCGCCCCCGTGTCTTCCCCGCTGCTGCACAACAGCCTCAAGCTGGGGATCTCGGCCACGATCACCGCTGCCGCAGCCCTGTGGTGGGAGCGGATCGAGTTCGTCTGGTATCCGCTGATGGCGGTGATCGTCGTGGTCGACGACAACGACGACCAGACCGTGCACGCGGCCACGTCCCGCATTCTCGGCACCGTCACCGGCGGGCTGATCACCTTTCTGGTGCACACGATCCTGTCGGGCTGGATTGGGGTGCTGGTGTCGCTGCTGCTGATGGTGCCGGTGCTGCGGATGCTGGGCTGGCAGAGCTCCCTCGGCACTGCCGGCCTGGTGAGCGTGATGTTCCTGATGATTCCCGACCACGTGCTCCTCAACTGGAACTACGTGTTCAACCGCGCCCTTGACACGGCCCTGGGCTGCGTGATCGCCATCCTGGTGGGATTGTTGTTCTGGCCCCGCCAGGGCCTCAGGGAACTGCAGGAGATCGAAGACAGGCTCTGGGAGCAGCTGCGGTGCCAGCTGGAGGAGCATCGCCGCTGGCTGATCGAGCTCGCCCCAGCGCCACCGCCCCTGCCGCCGGCCGACTTCACCGAGACCTGGCTGCGCATGAGTCAGCTCACCCAGGAGCAGATGCGCGGTCCCCGGCGTCGCTGGCTGCTGCGCCGGCGCTGGCGCCAACGGCTCAACCTCTGGCAGACCCTCGGCCACCACTGGGTTCAGTGGGAGCGTCTGCTCTCCAACCTGCCGCCAGCAACGCCGCCTTCCGAGACGGACCCGGCCATCACAGGCCCCTATCCCCTGCGTCAGGTGCTGGCCGACCTGGCCGCCGCCCTGGAGGGGAGCAGGGCGCACCCTGTGCCCCCCCGCCCCGAGCTCTGGCAGGAGGCGGCCCTGCGCGACGGGCGGCCCCTGCTGCAGTTGCTGGCCCTGGCCGAAGAACAGCAACGACTGCTCTCCACCGTTGAGACCCTGGCGCGGCTGCGCCGGCTCGACCCCCCCACCGTTCCATGCTGATCCGCCGCGACGAGCTGCGTCTGGTGGTGACCACCGGGCTGACCAACGCCCTCGGACTTCTGGCACCCCTGGGCTTCGGGTTCTACGCCACCCTGGCGGTGCTGGCGGTGGGCACCGGCACCTATGGCAACTCCCTGAGGCTCGGCCGCCAGCGGCTGCTCGGCACCCTGCTGGGAGCGGCCTTGCTGGTGGTGACCAAGGAGTGCCTCCGGGAGCTGCCCCTCGCTCTCGCCCTCGGCCTGGCCCTGGGCCTGTTGCGCGCCCTGGGGGAGTGGCTGGGGCTGCGGGTGGGCTACAAGGTGGGCGGCCTGGTGCTGGTGATGGGCTGGCTGGTCCACGGCGATGACCTCGACTGGTGGATCCCGCTGCGGCTGTTCTGGACCTGTGTCGGCATCCTCATGGCCCTGCTGAGCCTGCGGTTGTTCTGGCCCAGCCAGGCGGTGACGCAGACCCGCAGTCAGTGGAACGTCCTGCTGGGATCTCTGGCGGAGGGTCTGGAGGCGGCGGCTGCACAGCTGTATCTGAGCGGGGCCACGGCGAAGCAAGGCCACGCCGCGAAGCCAACCAGCGCAGCCACACCCACAACCCAAGCCGATCCACAGCATCGACGCACGGTGGAGCTGCGCCGCCAGCTGGGGCTGCTGCGCCGCGGCCGCCCCATGGTGGAGGCCGAGCTGGGCGACCATCCCAGCCGCCATCCCCTGCTGCGGGGGTTCTCCCTGCTGGAGGACGCCTGCTCCAGCCTGATCGGCGCCCTCGACACCCTTGAGCGCCAGCCCCCTCCCCTTGGCCAGGTGGCCTCCCTGGCGGCCCTGCGCCTGGCGGAGGCGGAACTGCTCGAGGCCGCCGCCGCCCAGCTGGGGCAATGGTGCCGGATCGTGCTCCAGCCGGGGGAATCGCTCAAGCCCCCGCCTCCCTTCCAGGCCCCGGCCAGCTGGAGCGTCGCCGATCACTGGCTGCGCGATCCCAGCTTCGCCGCCATGGATCTGGGCCGGCTGCAGCGGATCGCCCGGCGGCTGATGGCCTGCCAGCAGGTGCTCTCCTGCCTGCTGCACTGCGAAACCCGCTGGCGGCAGCTGGTGCCATGAAGCGAGCCCGCCCCTGGGGAGCCCTGGGTGCGGCGATGGCGCTGCTGATGGCGCCGACCCTGGCGGAACCGTTGCCCGAAGCTCCTGATCCTGCGGCCCCCAGTCCTGGATCCACGGAAGCCACGCCTGAACCAACGGGCTGGGGCAGCCTGCAGGAGTGGCTGGGGCTGCCGGAATGGCTGCAGCTGCAGCTGGAGATCCAGGCCGAACCCATGGCTAATCCCGTCGGGGGCAAGGCCTCCCGGGCCAGCTGGATCCAGCAATCCACCCTGCAGATCGTCATCCTTCCCTGGCGGCAGTCCGGCTCCGAGGCGAGCCGCTGGTCGATGCGGACTGATCTGACCTTCATCAACGGCAACCCCAACTACGCCGAATCCATCGGCGCGGTGATTCCCCTGCAGCAGCTCGCCGATCCGCCGGGGTTCTGGCTCAGCGCCGCCGAGATCCGGCGCGAGACCCTCCCAGGCTCCTGGGGCCTGCGGGCCGGCCTGCTCTCGCTCGATCCAGAGTTCTTCACCGCACCGCTGGCCAGCTACTACGTCCATGGGGCCCTGAACACGGCCCCCGGTCTCGGCACCGCCGACTTCCCCGTGGCCCCCCTGCATGCCCCGGGCGCCGTGCTGAGCCTCCGCCCCTCCGAGGAGCTGCGACTGGACGTGGCCGGCTTCGATCTGACAGCCATGGCCGCCCAGGTGCGTCGGTTCGGGATCGAAGGATCCATGGCAGGGCCGGGGGGCTGGCTGCAGATGGTGCAGCTGGAACTCACGCCCGACTGGCTGAAGCCAACCAGCCTGCCCCCAGCGCTGCCCCCATCCACGCCGCTGCGGCTGCCGCCGGGGTCACTGCAACTGGGCGGCTACCTCGGCAGCGGCCCCAACCGCGGCCTCTACAGCAGCCTCAGCCTGCCGGTGGGCAGCGGGCCCGGCAGCGATCGACGGCTCTGGTTCGCGGCCACCCTCGGTCTGGATCCGGCCTTCAATTCCATCCGCACCAACCTCAGCACCGGCGTGGTGGTGCTGGGCCCCTTCCCGGGGCGCCCCCGGGATGTGCTGGCCCTGGGGATGGCCCGCACCGGCTTCAGCCCCGGACTCCAGCCGCCGCTGGGCCAGGAGGGGGTGGTTGAGCTGGGCTATCAGCTTCGCCTGAACGACAACCTCAATCTCCAGCCCACCCTGCAGTGGATCGTCAATCCGGGCGCTCGCGGGGCCTGGCCAGGCATCCTCTCGAGCGGCCTGCAGGTCACCCTGACCTTCTGAGCCGGGTCCACCAGATTGGCTGCCATCAGACTTGCATCCATCAGGCTTGCAGCGTTCAGACTGACGCCGATGAGACTGGCGCCGATCAGACGGGCCGAATCGGAGCGGATGGGCAGGAGCCGAGGTGGCCGGCAGGGCAACCGCAAGCTGAACCACGTGCCGCTGCTTGGCCTGCTGCTGCTGCCGACGATGGCCGTGGGGCCGGGCCAGCCGGGGCTGCTCGCCCCCAGCCAGGCCCAGACCAACCGGTCGACGTCGCTGCCCGAGGGATCCACCGAGCCGTTGGAGCGCAGCTGGCGGGAACTCGACCAGCAGCTGCGCACCCTCGACATCTTGCTGCCGCAAGAGCAAGAGGCACCAGCCGCCGCAGATGACGCCACCCCACCCCTGCCGCAGACCCTGCTGGCACCCAACCGCGAGGCCTCCGGGCCCCTGCCGGCGGAACTGGACGCGCCGGCGCCCCTGAGCCTGCCCACGGCTGAGCAGCTGGGGCGGGGTTCGATCCAGGGCCTGAGCCTGGAGCAGGCCCTGGCGATGGCCTTTCGGGGCAGCGCCGAACTGCAGGGCCAGCGCGAGCAGGTGGCAGCGGCCCTGGCGGAGCTGCAGGCGGCCCTGGGCACCTACTGGCCCCGGATCAGTGCGGTGGCCAGCGGCGGCAGCAGCCAGAGCGGGACCAGCTTCTATTCCCCCGTGGGCAACACCAGGCTGGGTTTCGGGCCGCAGTTCTCGACCAATGGTCTGGCGACGGCGACGGGCCAGCCGACCGGCGGTGCCCTGACGGTGCCCACCGGCGGCGGCGCCTACCTGAATGAATCGGTGAACAGCGTTCAGGCAGGCCTGGAACTGCAGTACGCGCTGCTCGATTTCGCCCGCACGCCCCAGGTGAGAGCCGCCCGGGCCCGCCTGCAGCAGAGCCGCCAGGCTTACGCGAACGACCTGCGCCGGTTGCAGCTGCAGGTGAGTGAGGCCTACTACCAGCTGCAGCAGGCCGACCAGCTGGTGCGCATCCGCGACGCCACGGTGCGCAACGACCTGGTGATCCTTCAGGACGCCCTCGATCTCAAGCAGGCGGGCCTGGTGCCGCGGCTGGATGTGTTGCGCCGCCGCGCCATCGAGGCCAGCGACCAGGAGCTGCTGATCCAGGCGTTGGCCGACCGGGCCGTGGCCCGGCGCCAGCTCGGCGTGGTGCTCAACCTGCCGCCGGAGGTGACCCCCAGCGCTTCCGATCCGATCCAGGTGCAACCCCGCTGGCCCCTCGACCTGGAGGCCAGCCTGCTGGCCGCGTACCGCGACAACCCGGAACTGGAGGCGGTGCTGGCCACCCGCGAGGCCCTGGCCCGGGAGAAGGACGCGGCCGCCGCCGCCCTGCTGCCGACCCTCTCGCTGTTCGCCGCCGCCGGCGGCTACGGCGCCAACACCAATCAGTTCGACATCAGCGTCAGTGGCGGCGGCTGCTGCGGTGGCACGGTCATCCCCGTGCTGAACACCAACGGCTACGACTGGTCGATCGGACTCACCCTGCGCTGGCTGCTCTTTGATGGCGGCACCACCGCCGCGCGGGTGCGGAGCCTGGCCCGCCGGGAAGCCGCCGCGGCCCAGCAGTTCGCCGCCCGCCGCAATGACATCCGCCTGCGGCTGGAGCAGGCCTTCTTCAACCACGAGGCCAGCCTCGCCAAGCTGAGCTCCGCCCGCCGCGGCGTGGCGGCCGCCATGGAGGCCTTCCGGGATGTGCGGTTGCGCTACCGCACCGGCCTCTCCAACGAGGTGGATCTGTCGATCACCCAGGAGCGGCTGATCAACAGCCTGGTGCAGCGGCTCAATGCCACCGTGAACGTGAACCTCACCTACGCCAGGCTGCTGCGGGAACTGCTGCCGGTCTCCCGCGATCCCGAGGCGCCCTATGCCCCTGAGCTACGCCTGTCTGAACTTCGCCTGAATGACCCGCACCTGAGCGAGCAGCGACCCTCGCCCCCCGGGCCCTGACCGGAGCCGCCATGCCCTTCACCCACGAGCAGATCCAGAGGCTGCGGCACCGCCATCGGGGCTACATCCTCACCCTTGCCACCGAGGTGCTGCTGATTCTGCTGCTGCCGCTCTGTCAGTCGCAGGTCTGGCTGCTCTCGCTGCTGCTGATCAGCCTGGCGGTGGTGCTGATCACGACGGTGACGCGGTATTCGCCCCTGGTCAGCACGCGGCCGCTGGTCTATGGGCTCGGCGGCGTGGCGATCGCTCTGGAGGGGGTGTGGCATCTGGCCCTGGCCTTCGATCCACCGCTGGGGCGGATCGTCACGGTGCCGCATGTGATCGCCTGGCTGCTGTTCTTTCTGCTGGCGCTGATGCGCAAGGTGAAGACCCTGGTGCGCGAGCCCTTCGTGACCCTGGCCGTGGTGATGGGAGCCACCTCCGGCTATCTGCTGGTCGGCATCGCCGGCGGCGTGATGCTGGTCGCCCTGTGGGTGCTGCATCCGGGCGCCTTCGCCATCTCCGCCCTGCCGCTGCTGAACCAGCACAACGCCGACGCTGTGGCGATGGCACCGGCCCTGATGGCGGCCTCCTTCGAGATCCTCACCACTGTGGGCTCGGGTGTGCTCCGCAGCGCCAGCGTGACCGGGCAGGTGATCACCGTGGTGATCACCATCGCGGGCCAGCTCTACATCGCCATCCTGATCGCCCTGATCCTGGGCCGCTTCCACAGACGGACAGGCTGAGTCACGGACCTGGCTCAGTCCCGATCCGATCGAGATGACCACCAGCGCTCGATCCGGTACCCCAGGATCACCAGCAGCACCACCAGCCAGAACCAGAGTTCCGGCGGGTTGGCGTTGAAGAGCACCACCAGCAGCACCACCTCGCTGGCCAGCCAGGGCAGTTCCTGCTGGAGCAGCCCGTTGCGCAGAAGAGGGCGGCGGGGGGAGGGGGTCATGGCAGGGTGTCGGGCTGGCGCAGGAAGGGCAGGTTCCAGCGCCGGTCCATGCCCTGGCTGCGATAGCCACCGGTGATCGAGCGCAGGCCGGGAATCAGGTAGCTGATCGGTGTGCGCCACTCCACGTAGGCGTGGCTGGCGATGGTGAGCCCGTCCCGCACCGGAAACACGCCACTGCCGCGCGAGAGGGTCCAGCGGTAGCCGTCGAGGCTGCTGGGATCGCGCTCCAGGGCGATCTCGGCCCGCATCACGGGTCCTTTGCTGACCAGCTCCTGGGCCAGCTGGGGGTTGCCGATCGTGGTGGAGATGTCCTCCTCGGTGGCGGGCAGGGTGAGCACCTGGCTGACTTTGCCCACGATCCCGCCGAAGCGCCCGCGCTGGTTCCAGAGGGGCACCACCTCCACCGGCAGTCCCGGGGGGAGCCGCCGGGCATCGGCCGGGGCGAAGAAGGCCACGGCCCGCAGGGGGGCCTCGTGGGCGGTGGGGGCGGCGGCTCGCCCCAGGGTGCCCAGCCGCTGGCCGGTGCTCACGGTCTGGCCCTCGATCACCTGCAGATCCAGCAGCCTGCCGTCGCGCTGGGCCACCACCTTGCCGTCGAAGGCGATGCGGGCCTCGGTGACCCGCACCTGGCGCTTCAGATCGTCGATCTGGTAGCGACGCTGCAGTGCCTGGGTGTCGATCGTGAGCTTCACCTGCTCATAGCTGGTGAGCACCTCCTTCTCCTGGGTGCGGGTGGCATCGAGATTGACGCTGGTGGTGGTGAAGCCCTGTTCGGCACCCACCACCTCACTCGAGAGCGGCGCCACCACCTGCCGCTGGCTGAGCCAGCGCAGGTTGCGCAGCTTGTCGGCATAGGTGGCCTGCAGGGCCTCGAAGCGGTCGCGGTCGTCGGCGAGCTTGGCCAGGGCCGTGTCGACACTCAGCCGCTCGGTGGCCAGCCGCAGCCGGTCCCGTTGATCGAGTTCACGGTTCTGCAGCTCGAGCTGGGCCAGATTCCCCTTCTGCTGCTGCAGTTCCTTCTCCAGCACCGGCAGGTAGAGCTCCATCAGCACCTGGCCCCGGCTCACCCGATCCCCCACCTGCACGAAGATCTGCCGCACCTGGCCGCCGGAGCGGGCATTGAGCAGGCCGGCGTTGTTCGGATAGACGAGCACCCCCTGCCCCGTCACCTCGGTGGGCACCGGCCAGAACAGGGCCCAGCACCCCAGCGCGCCAGCCACGGCCGCCAGGCACACCCCCACCTGGTCGTGGTCGCTCAGGCCCGCCCAGCGGTG
>NZ_JAYGID010000129.1:0-23930 GCF_034931685.1 Synechococcus sp. CCY9202 | reverse complement strand
GCTCGGCGGCGCCGTTCCCCGGCAGCACCCACTTCGGAGGCAGGCCGTGCAGGTCGGCGATCGCCTGGCGCAGCGCGCCGTAGCGGCGATCGGGATAGTCGCGCAGCGCCGGGCCGGCCATGGCCGCCAGAGCGGCCAGGCGCAATCTCATGGGCGGCCCGAAGGGCACCAGCGAGGCGCTGAGATCGAGCAGATCGGCGGGGCGGCAACCGAGGCGAGCGGCGATGGCCACCCGGTTGCCCCCGTGGATCTCAGGCGGCACCGGCGAAGACATGGCGCGGCAGCAGCCGGAAAGCGGCTTGGACGCTAACCGCCTGTGTCCCTGCAGGCGCCCGATGGCGACGGCACAATTCAGGGGCCTCCGCCCTGGCTTTGTGTCCGCCCCGCTGCAGCCGGTGATCGAGGCCGTGAACCGGGTGCTGCTGGGCAAGGAGCAGGAGGTGCGCCTGGCTCTCGCCTGCCTGCTGGCCCGCGGCCATCTGCTGATCGAGGATCTGCCCGGCGTGGGCAAGACCACCCTGGCCGAGACCCTGGCCCGCTGCTTCGGGTTGGCCTTCAAGCGGGTGAGCTTCACCAGTGATCTGCTGCCGGCCGATCTCACCGGCATCAATGTGTTTGATCCGGCCACCGCCAGCTTCCGTTTCCAGGCCGGCCCGGTGTTCACCCAGGTGCTGCTGGCCGATGAGATCAACCGCGCCAGCTCCCGCACCCAGAGCGCCCTGCTGGAGGCGATGGCGGCCGGGCGGGTGAGTGTGGATGGCACCAGCCATCCGCTGCCGGAGCCGTTCTTTGTGATCGCCACCCAGAACGGGCTCGACCAGATGGGCACCGCGCCCCTGCCCGAATCCCAGCTTGATCGCTTCCTGATGCGGCTCAGCCTCGGCTTCCCGCCGCGGCAGGCGGAGCGCGCCCTGCTGGCCGGCGAGGGGCGGCGGCCGGAGGCGATCGGCGCCGTGCTCTCGCCAGCCCGGCTGCAGGAGCTGCAGGAGCGCAGCGCCCATCAGACCTGCACCCCGGCCCTGCTGGATTACGTGCTCGATCTGGTGGAACTCAGCCGCCGCGCTGACATCCCCGGAGCCCCCCTTTCCCCCCGTGCGGCTCTTGGGCTGGTGGCGGCCGCCCGGGCCTGGTCGCTGCTGGAGGGGCGCGACCACGTGCTCCCCTCCGATGTGCAGGCCGTGCTGGCACCGGTGTGCGAACACCGGCTGGATGGGGGACAGCCCCTGAGTGGGGGCGGCGGCGCGACGGGTGGTGGCTTCAGCGCCCGCCTCCTGGCGGATGTGGATGCAATCCGATGACGCTGCCTTCCCCGGAGGAGCTGGTGACGCGCCTGGTGCCACCCCAGCAGGGGGATCCGCTGCTGCTGGGGCTGCGCAACCTCTACATCGTGCCGACCCGCTTCGGCTGGCTGTGGCTGAGCGGCGGAGGGCTGCTGCTGATCGTGGCGATCCAGACCCAGCGCAACGGGCCGCTGCTGCTGAGTTATCTGATGCTGGGGCTGATCCTGCTGGCCCTGCACCTCACCCACTTCAACCTGCAGGGGCTGGAGCTGCGCTGCGGTGAACCGGCGGCGGGCTTTGCCGGAACTCCCCTGGCCTATCCCCTGATTGCCCGCAGTCGCCATCGCCGCGAGGGCGTGCAGATCAGCTGGCAACCGATCAGCGGCGAGGGTGTGGCGGCAGACCCCCTGATGCTCACGTTGCGACCGGGGGAGCAGACCCTGGCGCTGCCCTGGATCCCGCCCCGGCGCGGCTGGCAGCGGCCCGGTCGCCTGAAGCTGGTCAGCACGGCACCGCTGGGACTGTTCCGCTGCTGGAGCCGCTGGGAACCACCACGGGCCCAGCTGATCTACCCCCGCCGCCTGCCTGGCCCGGTCGCCAGTCTGCCGGTGTTGCGCTCGGCGAGCGGCTCCACCAGCCACAGCCACTGGGAACGGGAAGGCACCGAACAGTGGCGCGACCTGCGGCCCCATCGCCCCGAGGATGGCAGCAGCCGCCTGGCCTGGAAGCCCTTCGCCCAGGGCCGCGGCCAGCTGACCAAGCAGTTCTCCGCCGAGGCCGGTGAGCCCCTCTGCCTCGCGCCGGCGGCCGGCCTGCCCCACGAGCTGGCGCTTGAACACCTCAGCGAGCGGATCTGGCAGCTGGGCCATCAGGAGGCGATCTATGGCCTGGAGCTGCCCGGCCTTCGCCTGGAGCCCGACAGCGGCCCCAGCCACCGGGATGCCTGCCTGCGGGCCCTGGCCACCAGCCCATGAGCCAGCCCCTGAGCCCTGCAGCGACCTCGGCGATGGTGTTGCCCCCCAAGCGCCTGCAATGGGTGGTGACCGGTCTGCTGGCGATCGGGCTCACGGGCCTGGATCCTGGCCTGCCGCTGAGCTGGCCCACGATCATTCTGGTGGCGATGGCCGCTTTGAAGCTGCGGGAGGCGCGCAGCCGTGCTGAACGACGGCTGGTGGCGCTGCTGCAGCTGGTGGGGGCCGGGCTGCTGGGAGCCCAACAGCCCGATCTGCTCCCCAGCGCCCTGCAGCTGGCGATCGCGTTGCTGGCGCTGGCGGGCCTGCTGGGCCTGGAACTGGAGCTCAGCCTCAGCTGGCGGCAACTGCTGCGGCGCAGCGCCCAGGTGCTGGCGGCGGCCCTGCCGATGGCCCTGGTGTTGTTCCTGCTGGTGCCGCGGATCGGACCGCTCTGGACCCTGCCCCAAGGCTGGGGCGCCGCCGCCGTGACCGGCCTGAGCGACAGGCTGGATCCGGGCGGCATCGCCTCCCTGGCCAGCAGTGCGGCGCCGGCGGCACGGGTGGCCTTCAGCGACAACCGGGTCCCGCCGGAGAGCGAGCGTTACTGGCGGGTGCTGGTGCATGACTGGTTCGATGGCCAGAGCTGGCAGCGGCGTGAGCTGCGCACGGCCCCAGCCTTGATGGCCCCGGTGGAGAAGGGCGCCGCTCCGGCTGACGCCAGGGCGCGCCAGCTCTGGCTGGTGGAACCGAGCCGGTTTGAGGCGGTGCCCTGGGACGGGCGGGCCCAGCCCCGCAGCGACGACCTGCGCCTGCGCTTCGATGGTGAACTGCTGCTGAAGCGCCCGCCACGGGAACGGCGCCATTACCAACTGATCAGCGAGGAGCAGGACAGCCCCTGGCAGCAGAGACCCCCTTCCCTGATCGACCTGGCCCTGCCGAAGGGGGCCAATCCGAGGCTCGAGGCCCTGGGGTACCAGTGGGCCCGACTGCCGGAACCCCGCCAGCGCCTGGCCGCCGCCGAGGCCTGGTTCCGCAGCCAGCCCTTCCGCTACACCCGCAGCCCGGGCACCCTGCCGCGGCGCGCTGGTCTCGACACCTTCCTGTTCGAGCGGCAGCAGGGCTTCTGCGGCCATTACGCCAGCGCCGCCACGGCCCTGCTGCGGGCTGCGGGCGTGCCGGCCCGGGTGGTGAGTGGATACAAGGGCGGCACCTGGGTGCAGCCCTTCGGCGGTGAGCCCTACCTCGACATCCGCCAGGCGGAAGCCCATGCCTGGAGTGAGGTGTGGCTCGATGGCGAGGGCTGGCAGCGGCTGGATCCGACCGGCTGGGTGACGCCGGAGCGCAATGCGGCGACAGCGCCAGCGATGGCGCTGGAGGGGCAGGCACCGCTGTGGTGGCGCTGGGGCCAGCGGCAGTGGTGGGGCATCGACCTGGCCTGGAGCCGCTGGTGGCTGGGCTTTGATCGGGAGGGCCAGGAGGCCCTGCTCGACACCTTGCTGGGGCGTCAGCGGCAGTGGCTTGGGGTCCTGCTGCTGGCGGGCCTGGGCCTGGCGCTGACCCTCAGCCTGGCCGCCCTGCGATGGACCCAGCGGTTACGCGACCGTGGCCCGCAAACCGATCGCCATCGACGGGAACTGGAGCGATGCCTGGCGGCCCTGCAGTCAGCAGGTCTGAAACCCCACGGATCGGAGCCCTTGGAGCAGTTCTGCAGACGCGCTGGAAGACGGGAGCCGCGCCTATCCAACGTCCTGCAGGAACTCAGCCATCACTACACACGAGCCCGCTTCCAATGGCTCTCGCCGACTGAAATGCAGCGGACACTGAAGCACCTGAGACAGTGTCGACAGGAGATCCGCAGAATCTGTTCCAGTTTTTCCACCAAGCCCTCGATTCCTGGACATCCTTCGTCTCCAGGTCGTACCAGCTGAGACACAACACAGACTGCAGACATTGAGCGGCGTGGCCACCCATCGGCACTGCCTTGCAGGTAGCAGACTCACAGGTGGCAGACTCGCAGGTAGCAGTCACCAAGCAGCCAGGCAACACTGCTTCCATGGCATTGCCTGCAGTGGCCATCTCTGGTCCAAGCTCTGATGCCCCGATGACGGCCAGGGTGTTGCAGGGACCCTTACCATGCATCGTAATGCGGCGCTTCAGGCCATGAAAACCAAGATCAAAGGGCCGGATGCCAAGGGGAAAACGACATTCAAATTCGATAACGAGCCGAATAACGTTGTTGTTGTAAACTCAAATCTCGGCTATAAGATTTATCTCAGGGGAGGTAATGATACGGGAGCTGGATCCGATGGCGATGACCGCATCTTTGGTCAGAAAGGATCGGATCAGCTGTCGGGAGGTCTTGGTAACGATTATCTTTCGGCCGGTAATGGTAAGCAAAATCAGAATAATCTCATCGGCGACTCCGGCTTCATTGGGGTTGGGGCTTTTGGCGGAGACGATCAACTGATCGGCGGCTTCGGCTCGACGGATCGCATGGTGGGCGACAGCACGGAGCTCTACGGCACTGGTGGGAAGGACCTGCTGCAGGCCTACGGCAACTACACCGAAATGATCGGCGATGCTGCAACGATGCAGCCCTACAGCCGCGGCGGCAACGACGTTCTCACCGGTGTGCCCCTGTTTTTGACGCGGACCTTGATGTATGGAGATGCCGCCGCTGTTTACGGGCCGGTGACGGGAGGCAATGACGACCTGATCAGCGGGCAGAGCGACGATTTCATGTATGGCGACTGGGAATTCACCTTCAGCGCAGACCTGGCCAATGACCCCTATGTTTTCGACATCTATGACAGTTTCGGATTCTTTGCTCCGAATCCTTCCCAGCCAAGGCCGTTCAGCTTTGAACCGGTGACCTTTGAGCTTCTGCAGCAAGATTTTGATCAGGCGACAGGAGGTGCGCCGCCCGAAGGCAATGGCACGAAAGTGAGCTTTGAAAGCCTCAAGGTGCTGGCGAATCAATACAACATAGACTACGCACCGGCCGACGCACTGCTTGCCACATTCGGACCCGATGAATTCATCTATGTCATCCCTGATCGCAGTGCCGACCCGTTAGCGCCGCAGGGAGGTGCCGACCGCTTCATTTTCAACACCTTTGCAGAAGGGAATGACGTGATCTTTGATTTCAATCCGGCGGAAGGCGATCGCATCGTGTTTCGGAACGGCCTCACCCTGGCCGATCAGGGCAACAGATTCTTCGTGTTCGAGAGCGAGCGCGATACGCTGATCACCTATGGCAGTTCATCGATTCTGCTTCCATATTTCACCGAGCTTGCGGCTGAGGATTTTATCTTTGGTGAAGGATCTGCCTCTGCCGGGTCGTCGCCTGGTGGCGGCTTCCAGCCGGTTGTGCTGTGATCCAGCCGATACGTTACCGGATTGTTCTGGGTCTGATCGTGGGCCTGGGCATGCCTGCGGCCGCTAGCGCCGGCAGCTTCTGTCTGCCGGAGGAGCGCTATTTCCAGAGTCTCAAACCACCGGTGGAGCGCTACAACAACAACAACGTGCAGCAGTGTTCCAGTGGTCAGGCCTGCCTGAATCAGCTGCGCTCCGCCATGGCCCGGCAACAGCTCTGGCCGGCGTCTTACGAATGGATCCGCAAGGGCAAGATCTGGTGTCTGGAGGAACGTCCCCCCCGCAGTGGGACCACTGCTGCAGGCGAAGCAGGCAGCAGCGCCAGCCCGCCGGCCAATCCGGCCCCATCCCGCTAGGAAATGGACAGGATTCCGCTATGACGGATCGGCACTGCTCCCATCAGCGGCGATGATCCGGACCCAACGACGGAACGGCCGAATCGTTGCTCCGATGATCGGCGCCTTTCTGCTGACGGCTGCGGCCGCACCGAGCTGGGCGGCCGACCAGGAGCAGCTGATGCAACTGCTCGATCGCAAGAGCTGCACCGCTTGCCGCCTCCAGGATGCCGATCTGGTGCATGCCGATCTGCGCGACGCGGACCTGCAGCAGGCGCGGCTGCAGCGGGCCAACCTCAGCCGGGCGCAGCTCGATGGGGCCGACCTGCGCCAGGCCGACCTGAGCTTCTCCTCCCTGATGGGCGCGTCGCTGCGCGGGGCCGATCTACGCGGCGCCAAGCTGGAAGGCACCGATCTGCGGGACGCCGATCTCAGTGGTGCCCAGCTCGATGCCGACTCCCTGGCCAAAAGCCATTGGCGCGGGGCCACAGGGGTGACCGCCGAGGCCAGCAGCTATGCCGCCATGCATAACGCCGGTGTGGAAGCAGCCCTGCAAGGGCGCTATCCGGAGGCGGAAGACCTGTTCAACAAGGCGTTGCTCAAACAGCCCGACGCCGCACTCACCTGGCTGGCCCGGGGCATCAGCCGCGCTGAGCAGTCCAAACGGGATCTGGCGGCGATGGACTTCAACTATGCCGCCACGCTCTTTGAGCAGCAGGGCCAGAAGGAAACGGCCGAGCAGCTCCGCAAGGGCGCTGCCGATCTGGCCAAGGATCCCAACAAGAGCGGCAACGGCTTCGGCAGCGGCCTGCTGCAGGGAGCGATCGGGGTGTTCCAGCAGCTGGCGCCCCTGGCGATCAAGATGTTCGCCCCTGCTGTGGGCTTCTGAAGGCTTCTGAGCCTGGCTCCGACCCTAGTTATTGGCACCGTACATGAGTCGGCGCGCATCCTGGGTGCCGGGGGTGTAGCCATAGCCATAGGTGCCACCTTTCTCATCGTCAATGATGCGGGGCGTCACCAGGATCACCAGTTCATTGCGGCGTCGTGAGCCAGACGTGCGGCGGAAGAACTGACCCACGATCGGCAAATCCCCAAGGATCGGCCACTTGGAGACCGCCTGTTGATCTTCATCGGAAATCACGCCGGTGAGGATCAGAGTCTGGCCGTCACGGACGCGAAGACTGCCGGTATCGAGACGTCGCAGGGACAGAATCGCCAGATCCGAAGAGCAGGCCGTGGGACCCGAAATAAAATCCACAATCGCGGAAATAGTAGGAGTGAGCGAGAAAGTCACGAACCCGTTATCGTCGATCTTCGAGACTCTGGCTCCGAAAGCAAGCCCCGCCGTGGCGAACTCGGGCTCACAGATCACATTGGTGGAGTTTTCCTGCGTGGTCACGTTCAAGGCGGTGATCACCTGGGTGCCAACGGTCACGAATGACTCATTGGCTCGGGAGCGACCGATGGTCTGCTGACCCAGCAGGTTGAAACCACCGGTAGAACTTTGAGTTGCACTAGAGGCATTGGCACCCCCACTGATCTCTTCAGGGTTCTCACTGAGAATCAGGGTGGGAGCCGCCAGCACCTTGGTGTTGTTTGACACGATCTGTGCCTGGAGAAAATCGAAGAACTGGTTATCGGGATAATTCAGGCCAGGGTTGCGGCGGCGCAAGCCTGAATAGAACTGGGAGTTAGTACTGGTGCGGGATCTATCGCTGCCGCGGTTGGAATTGCGGGATCTGCTGTTCCGATTCGAGGAATCGTTGTCATTGGCGCCGGTCTGGCCGCGGCTCAGGCTCACCTGCTGGCCAGTGATGCTGCCGATGATGTTCTCCACCCGGGATGTGAGCGCCGAACTGAGCGACTGGGAGGCGCTGCCGTTGGGAACCACTCGGAACTCTCGGTTGGTGACAGTTCTTTCAATGAATTCTTCGGAGTCTGGATTAGCCGGATTGAAATTTGGGTTCTCGACGAAAAACGTACGCTCAATCTCGAACGGCTCAATTGTCGTGCCAGTCTGGCGAGACAGCTGGGCGTTGATGGTTTCGACCTGAGACTGATTCAGCTGGGTGTCGTCCTGGAAGTTCAGCGTGAGGTTGTTATCGAAGGAGTCGCCCGATCGCGAGCTTGAGCCAGATCCTGAATTCCTGTTACGGGAACGGTCAGAATTCCGGTTGTTGGTGGAACTTCCGGTCGAAAACTCATCGAAGACTTCAAAAGTGTTGGCAGGATCGAAATCAAAGCTATTGGCCGGTAGATTGCGTCCGAAGGCTGCCAGCAGGCGGCCGCCATCGTTGACAATGAAATTATTGCCGAAGCGGAAGGCAAAGCTGTTGTCGATCTCAGTGTCGTTGTTGAGGGTCACATCCAGGATCTTCACCGAGAGTGCCACCTGCCGTTGCCGCAGATCCAGCTGCTTGAGGTATTGCTCTGCAACCGCCACCAGTGCTGGCTCACCCACCAAGGTGATCGTGCTCAGGCGCGGATCGGTGGTGGCCTGCAGCCCCACCAGCGGACCGGTGGAGGCACCGAAGGCCTCCACCTGCTGCTGGGTGGATGTAACGGTCTGGTTGGTGGCACTGGCACCAGCCACCTGCTCGGTCTGATTCAAGCCCTGGGACACAGCCGTGGTGATCGAGGTCACCTTGGTGACGCTGGCCCCGAGGTTGGCGATGTAATCGGCGGCTGAGTTGGCGGACACCTGATTGAGGCGATACACCTTCGAAAGCTGGGGGCCGATCGTCTTACTGAGAACGTTGGGACCCACCATGATCGTGTTGCCTTCTCGGCGAGCCTGCAGGCCACTGCTCAACAGCACGAAGTTGAAAGCCCGTTCGTAGGCCTCGTTCTGGAACGCCACGGTCACCGGGTTCGTCTGCGCGGCTGAGGCGTTGGTTCCCTGCGGCCCCGTGGCGGGATCGGAGTAGGCATACCCATACCCCCCCATCTGGGCCAGCACCATCAGCACATCGCGGGCATTGGCCCCGCGGGTGGTGAGGGTCACCGGGGGGCCGCTCAGATTCACATAGCCGCGGTTGCGGATCGTCATCGAGCCCACGGCCATGTCGCCCAGGGGCGGGGCCACGGCCCGTGGCCGCAGCGGCGGCACATAGGCGGGTGTGGGCACTGCGGTGGGACGGCTCAGATTCGGGCTCACGGTCTGGCTCACCGGCAGCTGCGGCGCCGGAAAGCGCACGATCAGGTCCTTGCCGTCGCTGCTGACGATCGGAGGGCTGATCGTCTGGTCCCGGGAGGGGGTCACCTTCAACTGGAACAGGCGCCCCGTGCCGTCGAAGGTGATGCGCTCCATGCCCGCATCCGGCATCGCCAACGATTGCGGCCCGGCCTTGAGGCCGCGGGTGCGATCGGTGCGCAGCTCACCCACCCAGATCGCCCCATCCAGGCGTTGTTCCATCGCGCCGCCCATACCGGCGTCCTGGAGCACCAGCTCGATCGCATCCGGCAGGCGACGGATCTTCAGCTGGATCCCATCGCTGCTCAGCTGGGCCTGGGCCAGGGCCGGCCGGCTGATCAGCACGGGATCGACCAAGAGGCCCAGGCCCAGCAGCCAGGCTCCACCCACCGCACCGAGGCGCCGCAACGACAAAAGACTGACCGGAACTGGCGCGATGGTATCGGCCCCCACCTGTGGCGACCAGCGCCGGGGGGCCTGTTCGGATCTTGGCCGAGGTTGGCCGCTCAGGGACTGGCGGGTCTGGTGGCTTCCCCGGTCTGCGCGGCTGGTTTGGCCTTCCGGGGCCCGTCGCTGGAGCCCCCGCTGTAGAGGGTCACAGCCAGCTTCATCACCGTGGGGGGGGTCTGAAGGGCGGCCAGGAGCAGCTCGGTCGGCGTGTTGCCGGCGGGCTTGTTCTGCGTTCCCGGTGCAAGGTTGAGATCGCTCTGCACCACCAGCAGGCTCAGGCCCTCAAGGCTGCGCAGGAAGGCCAGCAGATCGGGATAGCGGCCCCTGGCGTTGAGCAGCAGTCGGGTGGCCTCCAGGCCGGAGGATTCCAGCGCCGGCTTCGGCGGAGGTGCTTTCTTGCCGTCTTTGGTTTCCTCCAGGCCGCCCGTGCTCTTGGTCGCCTCCGGGGTGGCCGACACGGGCTCCAGCACATCGAGCTGGACCTTGTGACGCGCCGCCTCCTGATCCACCTGGGCCATGAAGGTGGTGATCTCGCCGCTGCCGGCGATCAGGCTGAGCACCTGGCGCTGCTGTCTCTGGGCCTTGGCGTCGTTGAGGTCGAGTTGGCGTAACTGCCCTTGCAGCAGGGGAATGCGCTGTTGCAGGCCCGCCAGGCTCGAGACCCGCTCCTCATCACCGCGCAACCGCAGCCACTGGGGCAGCACCAGGGCCAGGAACAGCATCAGGGCCACCATTCCGCCCACCGCGAGCGGCAGACCCATCAACAGACGCTCGCGCAGATGCGGCGATAACGGTTGGTACCCCTCCTGAAGGTTGGTCATGGCAGCAGGCCCTCCTTCTGCAGCAGTTGATATCGGCGCGCCATGCCCTCGGCACCGAGTCGCTTCAGCAGCACCATTTCCCTGGTGGGCGGCAGCTCCGAGAAAGGGGCGCTCATCTCGAAGCTCACCACCGAGGGCAGCGTTGACCTGGGATCCTTCTCTTCTCGGAAGGCACGGCTCAGGGCCACCCCCTCAGGCTGGAACAGGGGCGACCGCTTCAGCTCCAGCTGCAGCACATTGATGCGGGAAAACGCCTGGGGATCCCGTGCCTGGCCCTTGAGCCTGAGGGTGTCGCCCTCCACCTGCATCTGGCTGATCTGAACACCATCGGGGGTCCGCAGCTGCAGTTCCCGCAGCACGGTGGAGCCGGAGCGCACACCCACCAGCCCCTTGGCCAGTTCGCGGTTCACGCCTGTCACCTTGTCCACCTCGGCCTGCCGGGCCTTGACCTGCCCTTCCAGTACCTCCACCTCCGCTTGAACCGCCGTGAGACGATCGAGTTCAGAGCGCACCAGTTGCTGGCGCAGGAACAGGAAGCCCGCCGTCGCCACCACCAGCAGCACCAGGCCGCCGCCGATCAGGGCGCCGCGCAACAGGAGCTGATCGGTGGAAGTGATCCGATCCGGCAGCTCGGGTATGCCGAGCTCCTGCCGGCGTTCCCGCAGCAGATCGGGGGGGCGGCTGGTCTGCACGGTCATGTCAACGTCCTCGCTGGCGGGGTCCGCGCCGGCAGCAAGCCGCTCAGAGCCAGGGATCCGAACTCACCACCATGCATCTGCTCGGCCTGCACTCCCAGCGCCTGCTCCAGAGGCTCGATCCCAGGCAGATGGCCGGTGAGCAGCAGGCGAATCGAGCGCACGGCCGGGTCGTGATGGCGGTAGTAAGCCAGGCATTTCTGCAGGGTTTCAAGCAGGGCCGGCATCCTCGGCTCGAGGTCTCGTTCATAGACCGGTTCGCCATTGCGCAGCAGCAGCAGGGTGCACAGATGGGTCTCGGGTTGCAGCAGCACGATCAGCTCCTCAGGCTCGGCCTCACGCAGCCGGGGGGCGAGGGCCTCCAGCAGGCAGGCCTGCTGGGGTTCGAGGCGATCCAGGGCCACACCGGCAATCGAAAACACCTCGATCCAGCCATCCACCACGGCCTTCGGTGCCGCCACCATCAGGGCATGGTCCGGGCGACCTGGCAGCGGCTGCAGATCGAGATAGGAGTCATCGAGGGGCAGCCGCACGCCCAGGTCGGGGTTCATCCCGCGCAGTGTGCTCACCGGATCGTCCGGCCAGATGCCATCGGGCCACTCCAGTACCCGCCATGTGCAGGCGATACGGGGCAGGACCGCCAGGACATGCGCATCGATCCAGTCATTCTCCAACAGCAGATCGCCGATGAAATCCCCCAGGGCCGACACCTGCAGGGGGCGCCCCTTCCGGCAGGTGGCCGCCGGGATCGGGGCCTCGATCGAAAGGGGCAGCGGCCGACCCCCTTTGATGCCCTGCCCCAGGATCAGGGCATCGGTGATCTCCAGCAGGACCTGCTGGGGGAAGAGACGTGCCTGAAACGGGCGCCAGCGCTCCTGAAGTCCCGCCAGTACCAAAGGTCGAGCCGTGGTGGATGGCGGAACGGTACCGAATCTTCAGCGCCAGGGCAGCCCTGAGCCCACCGCTTCGCCGATAGTCCGCAGACCGTGGCGGTCCAGCTGCTGCAGCAGGCCCTCAAGGATCGCCGGCACCAGCTGGGGCCCTTCGTAGATCCAGCCGGTGTAGAGCTGCACCAGCGACGCTCCGGCGCTGATCCGCTCCCAGGCCGCCTCAGGGGAATCGATGCCCCCCACGCCCACCAGCGGCAGGGCAGGGCCGGCGGCGGCCCGCAACCGGCGCACCACCTCCAGGGCTCGCCGTCGCAGGGGGCGACCGCTGAGACCGCCCGTCTCCTGCGCCAGGGTCTGGCCGGTCTGGGGCAGGAGCCGACCGGCCAGACCGAGCCGATCGATGCTGGTGTTCACCGCGATCACACCGGCCAGTCCCTCCTCGTAGGCCAGCCGGGCGATGGCATCGATGGCATCGTCCTCCAGGTCTGGAGCGATCTTCACCAGCAGCGGCGGGCAGGCGGGCAGACGCCGCAGTCGCTCCACCAGGCGGCGGAGGAGCACCTCGTCCTGGAGTTCCCGCAGGCCTGGGGTGTTGGGCGAGCTCACATTGATCACCGCGTAATCGGCCAGGGGGGCCAGCAGCTCCAGGGAGGAGGCGTAGTCGTCCGGCGCCAGTTCCAGGGGTGTGATCTTCGACTTGCCGAGATTGATGCCCAGCACGGCCGGCCGCTGGCCGGGCGGCTGCAGCTGCTGGCGCTCCAGGGTGCGGCGCAGGGCCTGGGCGCCATCGTTGTTGAAGCCCATGCGATTCAGGGCCGCCCGCTCCGCCGCCAGCCGGAACAGACGCGGCCGTGGATTGCCGGGCTGGCCGTGCCAGGTCACGGTGCCCAGCTCGACGAAACCGAAGCCGAAGCAATCCCAGATCGCCGCTGCCACGCCGTTCTTGTCGAAGCCGGCCGCCAGACCCACCGGATTGGCGAAGCGGCAGCCGAACAGGGTCTGCTCCAGCCGCGCATCGCGGCGCTGCAGCTCACCGGCCAGCCCGGCCAGGCTGCCGCTCACCAGTGGCCAGCGGCGCCGCAGAGCGGCCTGGCCCAGCGCCAGCAGGGTGAGGCGGCTGAGCTGTTCCGCATCGGCGCCCGCATCGCTCTGCAGCAGGGGGCCCACGAAGCGGCTGTACAGGGCACCCGTTGCCGGCACGCTGCCGGAGCCCCCATTGGTTTCAGCCATCAGCTCTCCCCCACCGTCACGTCCCGCTGCTGCGATCCTGCCGCGCCACGCTCCAGCCGCCAGCGCCCATCCGCCAGGGGCAGCACCTGCCAGTCGCGCCATTGCCAGGCCTGCTGCCGCCGCTGCAGCGTCGACAGCGGCATCTCCACCAGCTGGGCCAGCTCCACCAGGCTGAGGCCGTAGCCGCCCGCCGCCAGTCGATCGGCCAGCTCCAGGCGGCTCAGCAGCTGCTGCAGGCCCGGTGGGGCGGGATCCACCAGAGGATCCGGAGCCGCGACATCCCCTGCCCCGGCTTGAGCCTTGGCTTGGGCCGCAGGAACCGTGGCGCTGATCGTGAGGTTCTGCACCTGCTCGCCCTCGGCCAGCGGCGGCGTCCGGCCCTTGGAGAAGGCCACGGCGATGGCATCGCAGCGGTCGTTGTCGGGATCGCCGCTGTGGCCGCGCACATGGGCCAGCCGCACCCCCGGCAGCCGCGCCCGATCCAGGGCTTCCCACAGGTCACGGTTGAGCACGGGATTGCCGGCGGCGGTGCGCCAGCCCTTGCGCTTCCAGCCGGCCATCCATTTGTCGAGGCCGTCGATCAGATAGCGGCTGTCGGTGCGGATCGCCATGCCCTCCTGATGGGGCAGGTCCGCCAGGGCCTCAAGCAGGGCCAGGGCCGCCGTGAGTTCCATGCGGTTGTTGGTGGTGGCGCGATCGGCTCCGCCCATCTCCCGCACCGAACCATCCGAGAACCGCAGCAGGGCCCCCCAGCCGCCGGGGCCCGGATTGCCGCTGCAGGCCCCATCACAGGCTGCAGCCACCACACGGACCGTCTCAGCCGCCACTGTTCACGGGGGCGATTGTCCGGTAAAACGCACGTTCAAGCCTGGCGCCATGCCAGGGCAGCGGAGTTTGCACCATGAAGCGAACCTACCTGGCCCTGGCGGGGCTGGCCCTGGCGAGCTCGGCGTTGCCGGCAGTCGTCCCCCCTCTGGCGCGAGCCGCTGGCCTGTTCAGCAGTCAACCCCTGGAAGCTTCCCGGTTCGCGGTGCTGGGTCGTCCAGTCGGCAGCAACTCCTGGAATCTGCTCGTGCTTGAGCAGATCAAACCCCAGCCTCTCTGCTGGGAGAAGCAGAGCAATGGGCTGATCGATCCCGCCCTGAACCGCTTCGACTTCACCGGCATCTGCAGCCGCTACCTGGACAGCAACGGCTATTCCCTGCGGGTTGACGACCAGGATCTCGCGAGCCAGTACCGGCTGCGGCTTCAGCAGGAGGGCAGCGAGCTGCAACTGCAGGCCATGTCCGGCGATGACCCCACAGTCCTGGTGGTGGGCAGGGCCAGCGTGCCCCAGCGTGACCGCGATGCCTTTGTGGCGATCGATCTGGAGCCGGGCTGGCAGCTGCAGCGTCGCGCTTTCGGCGAGCAGACCCTCAGCCATATCTATTTCGCCAACAGCACCCCGTTGCCCGAGCTGATCGCCAAGGCCTCCGGATCAGGCAAGGCCCGACCCGATGGCACCTCCCTGGCTCTCGCCACCGGCAGCCTGCGTCCTGGGGCGCTGAGCGATCCCTCCAACTCTGATGACTCTCTGCAGGCTTCACTGCGCCCCGGCCAGGCCGTGAGCCTGCCGGTGATTCCTTTCCGGGAGTGAGCTGAGCGCAGACAGTTGCCGCACCGCCCCTCTTCCCCTGGCAACCCCTGAACAGAGTCGTTATGGTTACGGCGTGTGAGGGGTGCGGAACCCACTTTCAGGGTCGAAACGAGGACAGACTCCCGGAAACGTTCCACCTCTTGGCCCTGCCTTTGGCGGGGCTTTTTTTTGGCTTGGTCTTTTTGGCTTGGTCTTTTGGCTTGGCCTTGCTTTCCAGGCAGCCCTCAACAAAAAACCGGCTCCCCGAAGGAAGCCGGCTGCAGAGGTGATGCGGGGTGAGCCGAAGCCCACCCCATGGCGATCACTTGACGGTGACCTTGCCGCCAACCTCTTCGATCGCCTTCTTGAGAGCCTCGGCTTCGTCTTTGGAAATGCCTTCCTTGACAGCCTTGGGGGCAGCTTCCACAAGGGCTTTGGCTTCGCCGAGGCCGAGGCCGGTGGCCTCGCGGACGGCCTTGAGCACCTTGATCTTGGAGGCGGCGTCGAAGCTCTCGAGCACGACATCGAACTCGGTCTGTTCTTCAACGGCCTCGGCAGCGGCGGCGGGAGCCGCAGCCATCACGACGCCCGCGGAAGCGGCGGCGGACACACCGAAGGCCTCTTCGATCTGCTTGACAAGCTCAGAGGCTTCCAGCAGGGAGAGGGTCTTCAGCTGTTCGAGAATCTGGTCAGTAGCGGTAGACATGGTTGGGAATCAGCAACAGATCTGTGGGAGACAGTCGGATCGGGTGAGCTCCGCAGCGGAACAACGCCTCAGGCGGCGTTGCCTTCGCCATCGGCGTGCTGCTGGAGCGCCCGGGCGAGACCGGAGGGAACTTCGTTGATACCCACCGCAACCTTGGTGGCCACGGCATTGATCGCACCGGCGATCTGGGCCATGAGCACCTCCTTGGAGGGCAGATCCCCGATGGCCTTGATGTCGTTCTGGGAGAGGAGCTTGCCTTCGAACAGGCCGCCCTTCACCTCCGACTTCTTCGTGTCCTTCTGGAAGGACTGCAAGGCCTTCACCACACCACCGACATCGCCCTTGACCAGGACGAAGGCGTTGGTGCCGGTGAGCAGGGAATCGAGTTCCGACCAGGCGCTGTTGCCATCAATGGCCCGACGCATCAAGGTGTTTTTGGTCACCTTGCACACGCCGTTGCTGGCCTGCAGACGGGTCCGCAGATCAGACATCTCCTTGATGGACAGACCCTGGTAATCCAGGACCAGCGCCATTTCGGCTTCACCGAGGAGCCCCTTGAGCTCTTCGACGATCTGTTGCTTGTTCTCCAGCGTGCGGCCCATAGGAAAGGAACGGATCGGGGGAACAAGCCGGGTACGCAGCCCCAGGGGCCTCACAAAAGGCACCTCGAGGGCTGCGGCCTGTTCAGACGATCCGGACGAATCCGGGTGCGCAGAAACCAGTCGCGTGCACCTCGGCAGGATTTACGGGTCAGGATCACCGGCGAACCGGACACCTGAATCGACCTGCTGTCTTGGGTAGGGCGCGTGCCCTTCTGGCCGAAGCCAGCTCATCACCTTACAGGACAGGGGGGATTGAACCCTTCACAGAAGACACTCTGCTGATGCCAGAGACCTGCTGATGGCGCAGACCGGCAGCCGCCCCTGACTTACTGGCGGCGCAGAAACGTCTGCAACCGGTCGCTGCGGGGCTGGGTGAACAGCTGTTCAGGACTCCCCTGCTCCTCAATCAGCCCATCGTTGAAGAACAGCACTCGATTCGACACCTCCCGGGCGAAGCGCATCTCGTGGGTCACCACCACCATCGTCATGCCATCGGCGGCGAGCCCCTGCATCACGGCCAGCACCTCGCCCACCAGCTCGGGATCGAGGGCGCTGGTGGGCTCGTCGAACAGCATCAGGGCCGGATTCATGCAGAGGGCCCGGGCAATCGCCACCCGCTGCTTCTGGCCGCCGGAGAGCTGGTCAGGCCAGGCCCGGGCCCGTTCCGCCAGCCCCACGGTGGTGAGGTGATGCAGGGCCCGATCGCGGCACTCGGCCAGCGGCACCCCCAGGATGCGACGGGGCGCCAGCATCAGGTTGTCCAGCACGCTCAGGTGCGGGAACAGGTTGAACTGCTGGAACACCATGCCAACCCGGCTGCGCAGGCGCGTCTGTGCATCCCAGCTCAGCCGCGGCGCCGAGAGGTCGTGGCCCATCAGCTCCAGCCTGCCCGCCTGAAAACTCTCGAGCCGGTTCAGGCAGCGCAGAAAGGTGCTCTTGCCGCAACCTGAAGGCCCGATCACCGACACCACGTCGCCGGCCTCGAACGTGGCGCTCACCCCCCGCAGCACCGTTCGGGTGCCGTAACTCTTGTGCAGCTGGTGACAGGCCAGCAGAGGCGGATCTGCGGAGCTGGCGATCATGGAGTGCACTCCAGCGCGCGGACAGGGCCGTGACCAGTATTGAACCGAAGCGCCGGATGTGGTGTCGGCTGCTGGCCCTGGCGGCGCTCAGCCTGGTCCTGGCGCTGGGCGCTGTCGGGCTTCACCCCGCAGCCGCAGGCCCTGCGGACGGAACAGGCGCGGCAACGGCCAGACCAGCCTGGACCGTGGGCACCGATCCCACCTACGCCCCGTTCCAGATGAAGGCCGGGGCCCGCGATGAGCTGCAGGGCTTCGACATTGATCTGATCCAGGCGATCGGCGAGACCAGCGGCCACCCGGTCCGCTTCGTCTCCCTGCCATTCGACGGCCTGATCCCGGCACTCCAGGCCGGCAGCGTCGACATGGTGATCAGCGCCATGACGATCACGGCCGAACGGGCCCAGGCAGTCGATTTCTCGCGGCCCTACTTCGTCGCCGGCCTGGGAATCCTGGTCCGCGAGGACAACACCACCATTCACAACCTCAAGGATCTCGAGGGCCGCACGATCGCGGTGCAGATCGGCACCACCGGCGCCAAGGCCATGGCCGAGGTACCCGGCGCCCGCATCGCCAGCTTCGACGCCGCACCCTTGGCGCTGCAGGAACTGATCAACGGCAACGTCGAGGCCTACGTCAACGACCTGCCGGCCAGCCTGTATGCCATCCAATCGGCCGGCCTGCGCGGCCTGCGCGTCGCCGGCACGCCCCTCACCAACGAGGTCTACGGGATTGCCTTCCCCCGCAACTCCCCCCTGCGCGAGACGGTGAATCAGGGCATCGCGCGGATGCTGGCCGACGGCAGCTACGCCCGCCTCTACCAGCGCTGGTTCGGCACGAGCCCACCCGAGCTGCCGGAGCAGGCACCGGCCCTGGCCGAGGCCCACCGGGAGGCGGCCCTCAATCCAGTCCAGTTGTTCCGCAACCTGATGCGCGGCGCCGGCGTCACCCTGTCGCTCACCCTGGTGTCGTTCAGCTTCGGGCTGATCGGTGCCGGCCTGGTGGCTTATGGGCTGATGGGCGGAGGACCGGTGCTGCGCGGTCTGTGCCGCGTCTACGTCGACCTCTTCCGCGGCACGCCGATGCTGGTGCAGCTGTTCATGATCTATTTCGGGCTGCCGGCCCTGCTCAATGGGCTGGGGCTGCCCTTCAACCTGGATCGCTTCGTGGCCGCGGTGATCGCCCTCAGCCTCAACGTGGCGGCCTATCTGTCGGAAACCCTGCGCGCCGGCATCGAATCAATCGATGCCGGCCAGTGGGAAGCGGCCGATGCCCTGGCGATGAACCCGATCGCGCGGATGCGCTTCGTGGTGCTCCCCCAGGCCCTGCGGCGCGTGCTGCCGCCCCTGGCCAATGAATTCATCACCCTGATCAAGGACACCAGCCTGGCGGCGGTGATCGGCTTCGACGAACTGTTCCGCGAGGGGCAGCTGGTGGTGGCCACCACCTACCGGGCATTTGAGGTGTATCTGGCGGTGGCCCTGGTGTATCTGGTGATGACCTCGGTGACCTCCTGGCTGTTCAAGCGGCTGGAGCACCGCCTCAATCCCCAGCGCCATGCCATGGCCACCTGAGGGCCTGGCGTTCGGGGGCTGCGTGCTGCGGCATCAAAAAACCCGGCCTTGCGGATGCAAAGCCGGGTGCAGTGAGCAGGGTCCTGAGCTGATCAGGCGTCCGTCTGTCTGATCAGGCGTCCTTTTTGATGTCCTGCAGGGCGCTGAAGTCGACTTCAACCGAGGGACCCATGGTGGAGGTCACGAACAGGGAGCGCCAGTAGCGGCCCTTGGCTCCACTGGGCTTCTGGCGGTCGATGGTTTCCTGCAGGGCCTTGAGGTTGTCGAGCAGCTTGTCGGCATCGAAGCTGGCCTTGCCGAAGCGCACGTGCACGATGCCGGTGCGGTCGGCGCGGAACTCGAGTTTGCCGGCCTTGAACTCGCTGATCGCGCCGGCCAGATCGGTGGTCACGGTGCCGGCCTTGGGGTTCGGCATCAGGCCGCGGGGACCGAGCACACGACCGAGCTTGGCCACCTTGGGCATCATGTCCGGGGTGGCGATCAGCAGGTCGAAGTCCATCGCCCCACCGGCGATCGCATCCACCAGCTCCTCATCGCCGGCCAGATCGGCACCAGCGGCCTTGGCGGCGGCCACGGCCTCACCGCGGGCGATCACGGCGATGCGGATGCTCTGGCCGGTGCCGTGGGGCAGGGCCACGGTGGTGCGCAGCTGCTGGTCGGTGTACTTGGGATCGATGCCGAGGCGCACGTGGGCTTCGATCGTCTCGTCAAACTTGGCGTTGGCGTTGGCCTTCACCAGATCGATCGCCTCGAGGGGCGCATAGGCGCGCTCTTCGACCGTGGCGGCCAGAGCGGAAAAACGCTTGGAAACTTTGGGCATGGCTGGGGTTGGGGTACGGGCGACCGCCAGGGCCCGGACGCAACGGTGTACCGGACGGATGGCTGGGTCTCCCCCGAATCAGGGAACAGGAACGGAATCAGTGAGTCGTTGCAAGCGCAGGCGCTGCAATCGCAGGCGCTGCGAGCGACTCAGTCGTTGACGGCGACGCCCATGTTGCGGGCGGTGCCTGCGATGATGCGCATGGCCGACTCAACGCTGGTGCAGTTGAGGTCGGGCAGCTTGGTCTTGGCGATCTCTTCGAGCTGAGCTCTGGAGATTGCACCCACGGATCCCTTGGCGGAGGTGGCGGCACCTTTGTCGATGCCGGCCGCCTTGGAGATCAGCACCGAGGCGGGCGGGGTCTTGGTGATGAAGGTGAAGCTGCGGTCTTCAAAGACCGAGATCTCCACCGGGATCACGTACCCGGCTTTTTCCTGGGTGCGGGCGTTGTACTCCTTGCAGAACGCCATGATGTTGACCCCGTGCTGGCCGAGGGCGGGGCCCACCGGCGGTGCGGGGTTGGCTTTGCCGGCCTGGAGGGCCAGCTTGATCACGGCTACAACTTTTTTGGCCATCGGCGGGGCTAGGGATCTGACTCCCTAACGGGAGAGTGGACGGGACTCCCAGAGGGAGCTGTGCGGATGGCCGCTCCAGGGAGCGGCTGGCTGATGGCCATCGCCCGAAGCGATGGCCATCCAAGGGCCGTCCTCCGCAGGGAGACGGCCGCAACAAAGCGATCGGCTAGCTCTGCTTGCTGATCTGGGAGAACTCGAGTTCCACCGGCGTTTCCCGGCCGAAGATCGAGAGCAGGGCCTTGAGCTTGCTGCGCTCGCCCGAGACCTCGATGACCTCGCCCTGGAAATCCTTGAACGGACCGGCGGTGACCAGGATCTGATCGCCCTCGGCCAGATCCACCTTCAGAACAGGTTTCTTCTCGGCGGCACGTTTGAAGATCCGATCCACCTCGGTGCGGCTGAGGGGCCGGGGCTTGATGTGGCCGCGGGCCTTACCGGTGGCGCGACGCTCTTCCTGCCCCACGAAATTGATCACGTTGGGGGTGCTGCGCACCGCCATCATCGTGTCCTCGTCGAGCACCATCCGCACCAGCACATAACCGGGGAACACCTTTTCCTCGATCGACTGGCGGGAGCCGTCCTTCTTGATCTTCACCCCGGGGGTCTGGGGGATCTCGATCTCGAGGATGCGGTTGTCGACCCCGAGGGTGACGGCCCGCTGCTCAAGGGTGGCCTTCACCTTCTTCTCGCAGCTGGAGGCCACCTGCACCGCAAACCAGCGGGCCACCGGTGCCTTGACGGTCTCGGCACCGGGAAGCTCCAGCACCCCATCGGGACCCATGACTCCGGCCACAGCCAGGGCCGCAGGGTCAGCGTCCGGGCCTTCCGGTGTGGTGGCCAGGGTCTCGGAAGCGTCGTCAACGACGCGCTGAGCCTCAGAGGCCTCCTCGGTATCGGGCGCGAGGCTGACGGGTTCGGGCACTTCCAGATCGATCTCGGACACGGGGCTCTCGGGGGGACGGAAACTCAGCGGAACACCTGGGTGGCGGCCCAGCCATAGAGGCGGTCGATGGCGGCGATGGCGGCGGCCGAGAGGCTCACCATCAGGATCACCGCCACCGCCTCGCTGAACAGCTGCTGGCGGCTCGGCCAGACCACCTTGCGCAGCTCGGCCATGGTGGCAGCCACAACGTTGCCTTCGCTCTCGGCCACCTCGCTGGTGGCAGCGGGGGCCTCGGCCACGGCTGCATTGGAGCCGCCGCCTTCGGTCGTGGGCCGGGTCTGGGGAAGGGTTGGATCGGAGTTGGAGTCCACTGGCGCTCGCGCACCGGTGCGTCCGCGCGTACCGGCAAACGAACACCCTACCGGACGGGTTTCAGCAGCTGTTTCAGGCCTGGGCCTGCAGCCCGCGATGCTCAGTCCTCCGCACCCTCCACCAGCCGCAGGAAGCGCAACGGCGCGCCGGGGTCGTCGGCCAGGCTCACCCGCACGCCGCTGGCCCCCTGGAAGCGGTCTTCCAGCAGTTCGGTGGCCAGGGGGTTCTCGATGCGGCGGCGCAGCAGACGCCGCATCGGCCGGGCGCCGTATTCCGGTTCGTAGCCCTGGATGGCGAGGGCTTCGATCGCAGGCTCGTCCACCTGAAGCTCCAGCTGCTGTTCGCGAAGCAGACCGGCCAGCTCCGCCAGCTGCAGCCGCACGATCCGCTGCAGATCGGCCGGCTCCAGCGGACGGAAGCGGATCACCTCATCAATGCGGTTGAGGAACTCCGGCCGGAAGTGACTGGCCAGAGCCTGATCCACGGCGCGCTCCAGAGCGGCTTCGGCGGCAACGGTATCGGCGACAGCGCTTTCGGGCCCAGCGGCGCTACTGGCCAGGGCAGCACTGGCCATGGCAGCACGCCGGGCCCGGGCGTGCTCGAGGATCGCCCGGCTGGCCAGGTTGCTGGTCATGATCACCACGGTGTGGCGGAAGTCCACGGTGCGGCCCTGGGAATCGGTGAGGCGGCCGTCGTCGAGCACCTGCAGCAGCAGGTTGAACACCTCCGGGTGGGCCTTCTCCACCTCATCGAGCAGCAGCACCGCATAGGGCCGGCGCCGCACGGCCTCGGTGAGCTGACCACCCTCCTCGTAGCCCACGTAGCCGGGCGGAGCTCCCACCAGCCGGGCCACGGCGTTGCGCTCCATGTATTCGCTCATGTCGAGTCGCACCAGCGCCTCCTCCTCGTCGAACAGGGCCGCCGCCAGGGCCTTGGCCAGTTCCGTCTTGCCCACGCCGGTGGGCCCGAGGAACAGGAACGAACCCACCGGCCGCCGCGCCGACTGCATGCCGGCCCGGGCCCGGCGGATCGCCGCCGCCACCGCCGCCACCGCCTCGGGCTGGCCGATCACCCGCTCCCCCAGCCGCTGCTCGAGCTCCAGCAGCTTCTGGCGTTCACCCGCCAGCAGCCGCTGCACGGGGATGCCGGTCCAGCGGGCCACCACATCGGCGATGTCATCGGCCTCCACCTGTTCCCGCAGCAGCGGCGGGTTGTCGAGCAGCTCCCGCTGCAGTTCCTCCTCCAGCTCCTGACGGCGCTGCTGCACGCCCTGCAGCTGATCCACCTGCAGGCGAGCCGCCTCCTCGTAGTCGCCGTCGCGCTCGGCTTCACCGATGGCATGGCGCAGGTCTTCGTCGTCCTGCAGCAGGGCCCGCAGCTCCGCCAGCCGCTCCCGCTCCTGGCGCCAGCGCTGCTGCAGGGCCTGCAGCCGTTCGGCGGCCTGGCGGCGCTGCTCCTGCAACTGCACCCGCTCCGGCAGGGGCGCGGTCTCGGCCGACAGCAGCGCCAGTTCGACCCGCCGCAGCTCGGCCTCGGCCTGCTCCACCGGCTCGGGCTTGGAGGTCACCTCCATCTTCAGCTGGGCGGAGGCCTCGTCGATCAGGTCGATGGCCGAATCGGGCAGGCAGCGATCGGCGATGTAGCGATCCGCCAGTCGCGCCGCCGCCACCAGGGCCGGGTCGGTGATCGCCACGCCATGGTGCAGCTCATAGCGCTCCTTCAGCCCCCGCAGGATCTCCACGCAGGTTTCGGAGTCGGGCTCCTTGATCACCACCTGCTGGAAGCGCCGATCCAGGGCCGGGTCCTTCTCGATCGTGCGGCGGTAATCCTCCGGGGTGGTGGCGCCGATGCAGCGCAGATCACCGCGGGCCAGGGCCGGCTTGAGGATGCTGCCGGCATCGGCGCTGGAGCGGTCGCTGCTCACCACGGTGTGGAGCTCATCGATGAACAGCACCACGCCGGCACCTCCCCCGCTCCCGGCCGCGGCATCGGCCTCGCGCACCTCCTCGAGCACGCTGCGCAGCCGTTCCTCGAACTGGCCGCGGTACTTGGCCCCGGCGATCAGGGCACCGAGATCCAGGGCCACCAGCCGCAGGCCGCGCAGCGCCTCCGGCACCTCACCGGCTTCGATCCGCTGGGCCAGCAGTTCGGCCACCGCCGTCTTGCCGACGCCGGGTTCACCGATCAGCACCGGATTGTTCTTGCTGCGGCGCGACAGCACCTGAATGAGGCGACGGATCTCCAGATCGCGGCCGATCACGGGATCGAGTTCGCCGTTGCGGGCGGCGGCCGTGAGATCGCGGCCATAGCGGTCAAGGGCCGGGGGTTCCAGCTCCAGCCTGAGGCCGTCATCGTCCGTGGCCGGCTCGCCGGCGGCGGCTGACACCGTTGCCGGCCCCGTGGACAGGCCCGCCGATCCAATGGCGGCGGCGGTGCCTGACGCAGGCGCAGGCCGCCGCCGCCGCCAGGGCTCCGGGCTGGA
>NZ_JAYGID010000128.1:0-42752 GCF_034931685.1 Synechococcus sp. CCY9202 | reverse complement strand
CTGAGGATCCTGAATTCGAGACCTTCTACACGAAGAACATCCTTCTGAATGAAGGTCTGCGGGCCTGGATGGCCCCGGCCGACCAGCCGCACGAAAACTTCGTCTTCCCTGAAGAGGTTCTGCCCCGCGGCAACGCTCTCTGATCCCTCCACCAGGCTTCAGCATTTGCTCGATCCGAGGTGTCCCTCAGCGGGGCACCTTTTTTCTTGGCTAGAATTCATCTGTTCTGGCAGCAGTGGTGTGGCAGGTTCCCTCCTCCGGGAGAGTAGCCGCCGAAGGCATCACCGGCTGTCATCCATCCCCGAGGAGGAGGTGTCCATGAGTCCCAGTTGTTCGACCCAGGGTCTGCTGATCGCGGAGAACGCCGGCTGATCGCGGCGCCACCCCCTTGATCAAACGGTTCCGCGCTAAGAGTGGACCCGGCGAGAGCCCCCGGATGCCTCTAAGGCAGCCGGGGGCATCGTTTTATCTCCTGCTCAGCCAGTTTCAGGTGGTGGAATTGATGCTAGCTCCCTCTCGTGCAGACCTCCTATATCTTCAGAGACCTATCCAGGGCTGATTAATCAAGGCCGCTGCTCAGGAGTTGTTTCAGTCGCTGATGGTCAACTTCTAGAGAGGCTGATCCGCGCTTGAGCACAACCACACCATCCTCAATCGCCTGTATTCCATACGTTCGCTTGTGAACAAGCTGGAGCAATCGTTTGCGAACCTTGCGGTACTGCTGTCGGTCGCCTGGAAAGGCTACGGCGTAGCGCTGCAGCCAGTCCACGTCGACGGCGATCCAGTCCACGGGCCGTTCCTGGCCCTGGCGGTCCTGGTAGGCCTGATCATGGGGAAAGCGCACCACCACCTCACGATCTGCCAACAGAGGGACCAGGGGGGTGTTGGCGGCAACCGAGGCTTTGGCCGGTATCGCCGAGAGGACCAGGCGCGCTGCTCGGCCATGCTCCCATTGCCGCCAGGGAGCCTGGTAAACCCATGGATCAATGCTGTCCGGAATGATGAAGGAGAGGCTTCTGTTTGGATTTCCGCTGAGGGCGAACATCAGGGAAAGCAGCATGGCTGCAGCCCAGATTGCCTTGAGGTAGCGGCTACGGAAGAGAGCACCATGGCGCGACCACCAGAACACTGCTCCACTGAACAGACCAGGCACCACCAGGAATGTGTAGCGGATATTGATGGAGAGTGGGTTGTTGGTTCCCTGGGCCAGCAACAGCCCCAACAGCGGTAGACCCATCATCAGCCAGCTGTCGAGGCTGATCAATGGCACAAAGGCCAGGGGCAGGCCCTGGGCCGCCAGGTAGCGGAGGGTCTCCCCCGGCGGACTCACCAGTTCCCGCAACAGGATCAGGGGTTGCCGCAGGACCAGAAACAGCACCTCCAGGCTGCTGGCTTGATCCCGCTCGCCCAGGTATTGCCCGAAGTTCTCCACCATGAAGCGTCGGGAATTGTCTTCGCTGAACAGGGGCATCAGCACATTGGTGACCAGGACCACCCAGCCGCCGCCGTAAGCCGCCAGAGCCAGGGCGAGCGGCCAGCGCTGTCGTTCGCGAACCACCAGCCAAAGGGCGACCCCCACCAGAAGCACTCCGGTGTCTTCCCGGATCAGGGGCATGGCGAGCCCTCCCAGGGCGATCTGCCAGATGCAACGGCGCTCCAGTCCGAGGATGAGGACGAAGAAAACCAGTGGCAGCTGGCAGAGGTCGGTGAAGTTGCCCCAGGTGGGGCCGATCACGGCGTTGGCGACGAAGAAACTGAGGGCGACCCACGCGGCCAGCGCCGGCTCCAGGCGCCGACGGGCCAGGTGGTGCAGCACCAGGCCAGCGGCGGTGACCAGCCCCACCTGAATCAGGGGAAGGGCCCAGATCCCCAGCAGTCGTACCAGTGGAATCCACAGCGCCAGGATCGGCGTGAAGTGTTGGCCAAGGCGGTGATACCCCAGGGCGGGAAGTTCGCCGCCATGCACCACGTTGGTGGAGAGCTGCGAGGAGAGGGTGCTTTCGAAGGGATGCCCTCTCCAGCCATTGGCGAGCACCTGCAGAAAGATGCCCTGGTCGTAGGAGGCGGTGAGCACGCTCAGGCGCCACCACTGGAGCAGCAGTCCCACGGCCGCGAAGATGGCCGCGGCGATCCACACACGCCGCGCCGCTGTTTTCTGCCGCTGGGTTCGGTTGGGTGTGTGGGAGGCCGTCCCTCCCTCAAGGCTGGCAGGCTCGTGTGTGTGCATGGCGTCAGTTCAGCGGCATGACATACCAGCTCTGCTCAGGCCAGGGGCAGGCGGTCTTGGTCGCCGACGGGTCGCCGGCGCTGGTAGCGCTGCGGGATTCTGAGCCGGTGACGTTCTCGTGGAGCTGGCAGAGGGTCTGCACCAGCTTCTGTCTCTCTGTCCCATGGTCAAACGGGCGGAAGCTCTCGATCGTGTCCAGGCTGCCTGCCAGCACCACAGCCCCCTGGCGCCGCCAGCGCCGGATCGCCTTGGCACTCACTTTGCCGGGGCTCACCAGCCAACCCTGCCTCTGGGCCAGGTTCAGCAGGGTGGGATCCGGGCCGGTGACGGCCACAATGCGGTCGCCCGGAGCTGTGGTGGCCCGGATCGCCGCCGCCAGAGGTCCGAGCTGCTGCAGTTGCTGGCGCTCCACCCTCCAGTAGTCCAGCGAGAGGATCGTGAGGCTGCCGGCCAGCAGCAGGGCCAGTCCGCCGAAGGCGATCCACTGGCGTGGCGGCGCTGCCCATCGCTGTCGCAGTTGTTCCCAGCCCAGACCCATCAACGGGCAGGCAAAGAGCATCAGCGGCAGCTGGTAGTACTCATGCACGGCGCTGGAGCGGGCTGCCAGGGCCCCTGCTCCCAGCACGGCGGCGACGCCGACGATCAGGGCCGTGCCCCCCCGGGCCGGCGCGGCCCCCAGACCCAGGACCAGCAGGGGCACGCCGAGCACCGCCAGATTCCGAACCGCGATCCGCAGCAGCAGTTCCAGCCAGTAGCGCCAACCGAGCAGTGCCAGTGGGTTAGCGCGATCGACATCGTCACCCCAGAAGCCGAAGCTCAGCCCGCTGGCCTGGCCGAGTCGGTAGGCATGCCAATACCAGAGGGCCGTGACAACCACGCTGGCCAGGCCGAAGACCATCGGACCGGCCCAGCCCACGGTGGTGGCCTGCCGATTGGGCTGCCTGTGCCAGAGCCACAGCATCGGCAGGCCGAGCCAGAGCAGGGGAAACACTTTGAGCAGGCAGGCTCCCGTGAAGGCAAGCCAGCTCAGGAGCAGATCACGGCGTTGACGCCGCTCTCGCCAGGCCAGCAACCGCTCAAAGGCCAGGGCCGCCAGCAGCATCAGCAAGGGCTCCGGCTGCACACTGCGGCCGAAGTAGACGCTGCTGGGCAGCACGCCGAAGAAGAGGCCTCCCCACCATCCGGCGCTGGGGCCGAACAGCTGGCTGCCGATCCGGATCACCAGCCAGAGGGTGAGCAGGCTGAAGGTCACCGCCAGGCCGCGGGCCAGCCACTCGTGCACGCCGAACAGGCGGTAGAGCAGGGCACTCAGATAAGGAGACAGGGGGAACTCGCTTTCCACATATCCGGGAGAGGCCCCGGCCCAGTCGATCTGAGGAAGCCAGAACACGAGGCCGTTCCCGGCGAAGTGGCGTGCCATGGCCGCCGTGTCCGCCTGACGCCAGCTGTGGACTCCCACGATCGGCATCCAGATCTGCACCAGCCGCAGCGCGGCACTCAGACCCAGGGGCAGCCAGGGACCCGGGTCTCTGGATCGGTGCATCCCCGGGGCTGGCAGCAGGCGCTCACCCTATGTCCAGAGCACCAGGCCGCTGGTCATTGCCCGGAGTGGCACAGCGGTGCTTGTGGGCTGCCGATCCAGCCGCCATCCTTCGGGTTGGCGCATTGCGCCTTTTGTGTGAGGACCCCATGAAACTCTTTAAGCAACTGCTGGTTGCTCCTGCGGCCCTTGGCTTGCTGGCCCCGATGGCCGCCAACGCCAACGAGCTCAACCTGGACGGCGTCAACCAGTACGCCTCCCAGGAGCAAGTCACCAGCATCAGCCAGTTCTCCGACGTTCGCCCCACCGACTGGGCGTATCAGGCACTCAGCAACCTGATCGAGCGCTACGGCTGCGTCGCCGGCTACCCGAACGGCACCTACAAAGGCGGCCAGGCCATGACCCGCTATGAAGCGGCGGCCCTGCTGAACGCCTGCCTCGACCGGATCACCGAAGTGACCGACGAGCTCAAGCGCCTGATGAAGGAGTTCGAGAAGGAACTCGCCGTGCTCCGCGGCCGCGTCGACGGTCTTGAGGCCAAAGTGGGCGAACTGGAAGCCAACCAGTTCTCCACCACCACCAAGCTGAAAGGTAAGGCCACCTTCGTTCTGGGTGCCAACAGCTTCAACGGCGACGCCACCTTCCTGCGGAACCAGTACCGCTCCGAACTGGGTGCCACCACCTTCAACTACGACGTTCAGCTGGACTTCGATACCAGCTTCACCGGCAAGGATCTGCTGCGGACCCGTCTGCGCGCCGGTAACTTCCGCGACACCACCTACCTGGGTGGCAACGAGTTCGCTCCCAACCCCCTGAGCGCCCTGGAAATCGCCTTCCAGGAAAGTGAGGCCTCGGATAACCTCGTAGCGATCAACCGCCTGTTCTATCAGTTCCCGGTTGGCAGCGACTTCACCGTCACCATCGGTGGTCGCGTCCGTCAGGACGACATGCTGGCCATGTGGCCCAGCGTGTACCCCGCTGACACCGTGCTCGACTTCTTCACCTACGCCGGTGCGCCCGCTGCCTACAGCCTGAACCTCGGTTCCGGTGCCGGTATTTGGTGGCAGAAGAACGGCTGGAGCGTCAGCCTCAACTATGTGGCCGCCAACGGCAACAATGGCAGCCCTGATGACAGGAACCCCAACTGCGGTGGTATCGGCACCGATTGTTCCGCTCAGACCGGAACCGCTCAGATCGGTTACGCCGCTGAGAATTGGGGCCTGGCCGTGGCCTACACCTATGCCAACGGCATCGGGTTCGCCTCCGGTACCCCCTTCGCCGTGGGCGTCAGCGAGTTCGGTGGTTTTGACAGCAGCAACTCCATCGGCATCAGCGGCTACTGGCAGCCTTCCCAGGCTGGCTGGGTTCCCTCGATCAGCGCTGGCTGGGGGCTGACGGGCTACAACTCTGAAGATGATGCCTTCGGTTTCGATGGTCTTCAGAGCCAGTCCTGGTACGTCGGCCTGCAGTGGGAAGACGTGTTCATCAAGGGTAATGCCGCCGGTATGGCCGTTGGCCAGGGTACCTTCATCACCAGCTTTGGTAATGACTCCGACATCAAGGATGCCCTTGGTGACACCCCCAACGACGGCAACTACGTCTGGGAGTGGTGGTACAAGTTCCAGGTGACCGATAACATCTCCGTCACCCCGGCCATCTACTACCTCAGCGCTCCTCTGGGTCAGCTCCAGAAAGTCAATGGCGATACCTTCAATCAGTTCGGCGGTCTGGTCAAGACCACCTTCAAGTTCTGATCAGGGCATGAGCTTGGCAGGGAGAATTGTTAACGCTTTTCTCCCTCCTTGTTCAGTTTGACTGACTTTCTCCGTCGATTCCATCGGCGCTAGCGCAGGCTCCTCACACACCATGCCTTGCTGCAATTAATGCGCCAGGATTTTCTTGCTTTGCAACCTGTGCTTTAAGTACCACGCACCCCGAGCATTCTTCCTTTCTTCGTTTTCCCTGTCCCGGTGAGCTTGTCTCGCCGGTTTTTTTGTGCTGATCTGATCTTGCGCGCCGCTGAGTCTGGTATCGCAGGGCACCCCGGTCTGTGCTCACACTGCAGGCACTTTGCAGTTGTGTCAGGCAGGATATCGCAGTCGATCCCTTGGATTGGCCTCCCTCAATTTGGTGTGAGGATTTCGATGAAACCATTCCAGAAACTCTTTCTGGCGCCAGCTGCCTTGGGCCTGCTGTCCCCCCTGGCTGCCCAGGCAGCCGATCTCAATCTGGCCGGCGTGAATCGCTACGCCGAAGCTGACGTGGTGGATGGCCAGGATCAGGTCACCAGCATCAATCAGTTCTCTGATGTACGCCCCACTGACTGGGCGTATCAGGCACTCAGCAACCTGATCGAGCGCTACGGCTGCGTCGCCGGCTACCCGAACGGCACCTACAAAGGCGGCCAGGCCATGACCCGCTATGAAGCGGCGGCCCTGCTGAACGCCTGCCTCGACCGGATCACCGAAGTGACCGACGAGCTCAAGCGCCTAATGAAGGAGTTCGAAAAGGAACTCGCTGTGTTGAAGGGCCGCGTGGATGGCTTGGAGGCCAAGGTGGGAGAGCTGGAGGCCACCCAGTTTTCCACCACCACCAAGCTCTCGGGCGAAGCCACCTTCTTGCTGGGTGCTTACGCCTTTGGCGGTAGCGCTGGAGAGGCGCGCGATCTGGCTCGTGAAGAATATGGGGCCACTGTCTTTGTTTACGACGTTCGCCTGAACTTCGATACCAGCTTCACGGGCAAGGACCTGCTGAGAACTCGTCTGCGTGCCGGCAACTGGGCATCCAGCGCTTTCGATGGCCCTACCGATTTCCGCAGCCTGAAGTTCGATAAGTCGTTCGAGTCTGACGCTGGCCCTAACGTGGTTGATATCGACCGCTTGTACTACACCTTCCCGGTGGGCGACCAGCTCAAGTTTACTCTTGGTGCTCGAGCTCGTAATACAGAGCTCTTAGCTCTTAAGCCTGTTGTTTATAAGTCCGATCTCCTGGACTTCTTTACTGGCACCTTTGGTGCTTCGGGTACCTATAATAAGGAGACTGGCGCCGCTGTCGGTGCTATCTGGAAGCAGAAGGTGAAGAAGGGTAATCCCTACCTCGCGGCTGCGGTGAACTACGTCGCCAAGAATGCCGCCAATGGGAACCCTAGTGAGGGTGGCGTGGGGACCGACAACTCCGCAGCTTCCTTCATGGCTCAGCTGGGCGGGGCTGGTAAAAACTGGGGCTTAAGTGCCGCTTACCGCTATGGCCAGTGTGGTACTAATCTGCGCTCTGGTACCGGCTACACCTACCGTGCGTCCAGGGTGGGTTGCGATGATCTAGGCAATGGTGGTGGCAACACCAACAACTTTGCTGTCAGCGCCTACTGGCAGCCCTCTGAGTCTGGCTGGGTCCCTTCGATCAGCGGTAGCTGGGGAATCAGTACCTTCAGCGACAGCTATAAAGTTGCCACCGATACCCAGGCTGCTCAGTCCTGGATGGTGGGTCTGCAGTGGAGTGATGTGTTCGTGAAGGGGAATAAGGCGGGTATGGCCGTTGGTCAAGCCCCCTTCACTACCTCTGCCTTCAGCGATACCACCCCCCAAGACGGCAACTACGTCTGGGAGTGGTGGTACAAGTTCCAAGTCACCGACAACATCAGTGTGACCCCTGCGCTGGTGTATCAGAGCCGTCCTCTTGGTCAGAACACGCCCTCAGGAAAGAGCCTCGATTCCCTCGGCGGAGTGGTCCAAGTGGGCTTCAAGTTCTGATTGCCTGATTGCTTCACTCCTCACACATCACAAGTCGTTTGCCTCCCGCGTCAGCGGGGGGCTTTTTTATGGGGCGCCCCTGTGCTGCCTGCGGTGAAAATGGAGCCTGATCCCGTGCCGTTGCCCTTGTCTGCGTTCCAGCCCGCCCGTGATCCCTACCAAGTCCTGGGGGTGGCCAGCTCCGCTAGTGCCGCCGAGATCAAGGCGGCTTACCGCGCTCTGGTGAAGCAACACCATCCCGACGCCGGCGGTGGCGACGACACGATCCTGGCCCTCAATGCGGCCTGGGAGGTGCTGGGCGATGGTGAGCGGCGCCGGCGCTACGACGGCCATCGCGGTCGGGGGGCCGTGGCAGCCTCTGCCGCGTCGTCTGCCGCTGCAGCCAGCGGGACCGGTCGCGGAGTGCGACGGGCAGCATCACGCCGCGGCGGCCAGGACGATGGGTTGCTGCTGGCCTGGTTGCAGCAGGTCTATGCACCGATTGATCGGTTGCTCGGGCAGGTGATTAATCCCTTCCCTGCCCAGCTGCGGGAGCTGGCCGCGGATCCTTATGACGATCGCCTGATGGACGTGTTCTGTGGGTTTCTGGCCCAGAGCCAGGCGAAGATCGAGAAGGTGGAGGCGCTGTTTGGCTCACTGCCCTGCCCGGCCTCAGCCAAGGGCTTTGGCCTCAGCCTCTATCACTGCCTCAGCCAGGTGAAAGACGCCCTGCAGGAGCTGGAGCGCTACACCATGGGATATGTGGACGGCTATCTGCACGATGGCCGCGAGATGCTGCGGGAGGCCAAGCAGCGTCGCAGCCTGTTGAAGCAGGAGCGGCGCCGCCTGGAACTCTGAGCTGCTGTTGCCGATCGCTCAGGCGACGTAGGCCTCCAGTTGATCCAGCCGCAACCACACGTCAGGCACGGGGCGGCGCCAGCGCAGCTGGGCGTAATCCCCCTTCACCAGCAGGATTTCGCCGGGCCCATCAAAGAGATAGGCCGGCGGTGCCGGATCGCTCGCCGCGGCCTCAAGGCTGCCGCAGTAAGCAGCCCGGTTCACCCGCACCAGGCTCCCCTTCTTTAATGGAGGCGGGCTGGTGGTGGTGTCGGTCATCGTTTCAGCCATCGGTGGCTGCTGGACTTGAGACACGCTAGGACCCCTGCAGCTCAACCACGCCGATGTCCCCCACCCTGGCCTTGCTGCTGGCCGTGTTTGGCGCCCTGATGCTGGTCGCGGTGCTGCTCGACGACATGGCGGCCCGCCTGCGGGTTCCTGGCGTGCTGCTGGTTCTGGTGCTTGGCCTGCTCACCGATAACGACCTCGATGCCCTGTCCGGCCTTGATGCCCAGCCGCTGCTCACCCTGGCCGGTGCTGATCAGATCGCCCAGGTTTCGCTGGTGCTGGTGCTGTTCTTCGGTGGGCTCACCACCAACTGGGGCGAGCTGCGGGCCGTGCTTCAGCCGGCTGCCCGGCTTGCCAGCCTTGGTTCGTTGGTCACGGCCCTGTTGATCACGGGGGTGGTGATGGCCATTGGCTCCCTGCCGGATGTCGATGTGCCGGTGAGTTTCCCTTTGGCCCTGTTCATCGGTGCCATGGTCTGCAGCACCGACGCTTCTGCCGTGCTGGCCCTGCTGCGGCCCCTGGCGGGGCGGCTGCCGAAGCGCCTGGTCGATCTGATCGAGTGTGAGTCCGCTTTCAACGACCCCGTGGCGGTGGTGCTGGCCGGTGTGGCGATGGCGATGGCTGGGGCCGGCGGGGAGTCGGGGCTGGCGACGCCCTCCTCCCTGGTCACCGAGGTGATGCGTCAGTTTCTGCTGGGGATCCTGCTGGGCTTTTTAGGCGGCAGTCTGGCCGGGCAGTTGCTGGGGGCGCGCCGTTCGCTCACCAGCCCGGCCTTGCTGGCCGTGGTGAGCCTGGCGGTGCTGATGTTGCTGGTGGGCGGCACCCAGTTGTTGGGCGGCAGTGGTCTGCTGGCGGCCTACATCGCCGGTCTGGTGCTGGGCAACAGCGCCGATTCCGAGCGCCTGGTGCTGGAGGAGGCCCACGCCGGCTTCGCCAAGATGGCGGAGCTGCTGCTGTTCCTCTGCATGGGACTGGTGGTGAGCGCCGATGCGGTGGTGGAGTCGTCCCTGCAGGTGCTGGTGCTGTTCGGCTCGATGTTGCTGGCCCGCTGGCTGATGGTGGAACTGGTGTTGGCGCGTTCCGGCTTCCGCCGCAATTCCCGGCTGTTCATCTCCTGCTCCGGTCTGCGCGGCGCGGTGCCGATCGCCCTGGCGATCCAGGCCGCTGCAAGCTCCGTCCCCTGGGGGGATGCGATGCCTCCCCTGGCCCTGGGGGTGGTGCTGCTGGGCTTGCTGGGACAGGGCTTTCTGCTGGTGCCACTGGCGCAACGGCTGGGACTGGCCACCGCCGCGGAGCCGCCGCAGACCTAGCCTCGCCGCATTCCATCGCATTGATCGACGGGCGTGCGTTTGCTGTTGCTGGGTTGTTCGGGTTTCGTGGGGCGCGAGTTGGTCCCGTTCCTGCTGGAACTGGGGCATTCGATCGTGCTGGTGAGCCGCCAGGCCCAGCCGTTCCCCCATCTGCTCGGGGAGCGATTTGCGGCCATGCAGCTCGACCCAACGGACGTCACCAGCTGGCAGCGATCCGAGCTGCTGCAGGCCCTTGCTGAGGCCGATGGGGTGGTGAATCTTGCCGGGGAGCCGATCGCCGAGAAGCGCTGGAGTGCGTCCCAGCGGCAGCTGCTGCTCGACAGCCGCCTGAGCACCACCAACGGTCTGGTGCAGGCGATGGCCGGCCTCAGGCGCCCCCCGGCCGTGCTGGTCAACGCCTCGGCGGTGGGGTACTACGGCACCAATCTGGAGAAGCGGTTTTCCGAGTCGAGTCCCGCGGGGGCAGATTTCCTTGCTGATGTCTGCCGGCAGTGGGAGGCGGCGGCCGATCGGGCGCCAGCGGGCTGCCGGGTGGTGAAGCTGCGCATCGGCATTGTGCTGGGGCCCGATGGTGGTGCCCTGGCCAAGATGTTGCCGGTGTTCCGGGCCGGTTTCGGCGGTCCGATCGGCTCAGGCCGGCAGTGGATGAGCTGGATCCACCGTCATGACCTCTGTCGCCTGATCGGTGCGGCCCTCGAGGATGGAGGCTTCAGTGGGGTCTACAACGCGGTGGCACCGGAGCCCACCACCATGGCCTCGTTCGCGGCGGCCCTGGGCAAGGCTCTGGGCCGCCCCAGTCTCCTGCCTGTTCCCGGCCCGATCCTGCAGCTGTTGCTCGGCGATGGCGCCCAGGTGGTGCTCGAGGGCCAGCGAGTCGTGTCGGAGCGGCTGCAGCCGCAGGGTTTCAGCTTTCACTACCCGGAGCTCAACGCTGCCCTCGTCGCTGCCACCAGCCCAGCGCCCCACTGATCAGGGCAGCGGCCATCAACAGACCGATCGCCGGCGTGAACAGGGGCTCCCAGAGCCCTTGAAACACTCGCAGCGGTGCCTCGATCTCCTGGCTGTGCAAGACCACCGCCAGGGCGAACCAGCCGGCACCGGTCAGCACCACGAACACATCGATCACCAGCACGGTGTCGAGGGCACCCTTGAGCCGCTGAAGAATTGTGGGGGGGTCAGCCATGGGCGGCACAGGACTCCTGGGGCAACAGGGTCATGATCGCTGCGGCCATGCGCTGGGTGCCGGCGGCCTCGCCGATCCGCTCCAGACCCAGCTGATGCAGCTGCCGGCGCCATTGAGCCCCGCGTTCGGCATCAGCCAGCTCTTCCAGCAGTCGCGCGGCCAGAGCCGCACTGGCGCGCAGGGTGTCGAGCATGCCGGCCTCACCAGGAGCACACACCACCCCGGGGCCGAGCAGGCGGCGCTGCGCCTCGGCGAAGCCCTCTGTGAACTGGGGGCCCTGGCCGGCCAGCTGCAACACCGGTTTTCCCAGCCCAACGGCCTGCTCGGTGGCGGTCCCGGCCATGGCCAGCACCAGATCGCTCTGCCGCAAAAGGGAGGCGAATCGATCCCAGCCCAGCTCCAGCCGCAGCTCCTCACGCTGCATCCAGAGGCCCTGGGGTTGATCGGCGGAGCCCTGCAGTTGCCAGCCCAGTCGCTGGGCCAGGGCTGCCAGGCGCTCGCTGTCGAGGTGCCGCACCAGAGCCGCCCGCAGACACAGCCGTGACGGCTGCCTCAGCTCCTGCGGCAGCAGGATGAGCAGGTGCAGCATCAGCTCCAGGTTCTGCTCGGCTTCCGGCAGGCGACTGCCGGGCAGCAGGACCAGGCTCTGTGGTGCAGCACTGGCGTTCCTGGCTTCGTCCGTGGGCGTGGCGCTGTCGATCGCTTCGGCATCTCCAGGCCCTGCCGGCGCTCCGGTCCCGGAGCCATCTGCCACCAGATCAAAGAAGGGGTTGCCCAGGAACAGCACCGGCCGCCCCAGCTGCTGGCTCAGGTCAGTGGCGGTGAGGGCGTCGCGGCTCCACACCTGCAGCAGGCGGCGCCGCCGCAGGATCCAGCCGCAGGGCCAGGGCAGCCGCAGGCGGCCTTCGTAGTGGCTGGAATACGCCACCAGATACACGACGCCTCGGCAGCCGGTCAGCCACCAGGCCAGCAACGGCACCACGTCGCCCACGATCACCACCAGATCGGTCTGCTTGCGCCGCCGCCACAGACGCAGCAGCTGCCCGAACAGGTACACCACCTGACCCTGGGCCAGTTCGGTGAGGCGCCCGCGCAGACTGGTGTAGCCGAGCCCACCGGTGCTGAAGGAGCGGGTGCGGCCCAGCACGGCGATGCCGGCCTGGCGGTAGGGCTCGCCATGGCCCACCAGGGGCAGGGCGCTCACCTGGATCCCCGGCTGCTGGATCAGGGCCCGGCCGAGCAGGGCGCCACTGAGGTCTTCCCCGTGGCCGTTGCTCAGCAGCAGCAGGCGTGTCAACCCTGCAGCCACCGCTGCACCTTCTGCATGGCCGGCCAACCTGGCTTGCGCTGCAGGCCATCGGCCATCGAGTCGTTCAGTTCAGCAGCCAGTTCCGGTGCCATCTGCATCACCCGCTGCACCATCTCGATCTGTTCGCGCACCCCCTTGGAATCGGTCTCGAGCAGGGCCAGGCAGAGGTTGATGCGGGCCTGGGGATCCTGGGGATTGAGCTTCACGGCCGTGCGGGCCGAGCGCAGGGCGTCGTCGGCCTGGCCTTCCAGCAACTGCAGCCAGGCCAGGCAGGTCCAGCCCGCCGACTGGCGGGGGGCCTGCTGGGTGATCGCCTGGAATTCCCCGATCAACTCGGCGGACGGCCCACCCTGCTGATAGCGGGCGATGGCCGCATCGAAGCGGGATTCAAAGGTGGCCGTCATCGGCGGGAGCGAAGCCTCGGGATCTCAGATTCCCATGTCGGCCGTCGCAGCCCAGGGATCAGACGGCAAAGGAACTGCCGCAGCCGCAGGTCTGGGTGGCGTTGGGGTTGGTGAAGTTGAAGCCGCCACCGATCAGGGCGCTGGAGAAGTCGAGCTGCATGCCGTAGATGTACAGCAGGCTCTTGGGGTCGCAGACCACCTGGAAGGCAGCCGATCCGTTGGGTTCGTAGGTGTACTGCTCGTCATCGGAGCGGATCTGGTCGGCATCGATGAAATCCATCGTGTAGCTCATACCGCTGCAACCGCCGGAGCGCACGCCCACCCGCAGCACTTTGCTGTCCCCCTGCTGGCTCGTCAGGGCGGCCAGCTGCTTCATGGCCGGCTCGGTGATCAGGATGCCCCGGCCGTCCTTGCCGGCGGAAGCCTGGGGGGGGGCGGAGGCGGGTTGGCTCGCGGTGGGGGCCGCGATCGTTTCGGTGTTCAAGGTTTCGAGGGTTGCGGATGTCGTAGTTGCGGTTGCGGTTGCGGAGCGCACGGTCTCGGGGCTCATCGCTGGGGCCGCGGATGGGTCATGCCACAACTCTATGGAGCCCTGGCTGCCATTGTTGCTTTCGTGGGTGTCCGCGGCTTTCGCTTCCTTGTGGTCACGAGGGCCATCCGGTCACGAGGCCCATCCGGCGCTGTTGCAGCCATCCCTCTGACTTTCCGTGCTGCTGGGGCTGTCGTCTCGCCGACAGACGCCACAGGCTGGCGGCTGCCTCGACCGGATATCCGCTCGCTGGCGCAGCCGTCTCCATAGAGTCGGCCCAGTTTGGGAATTCAGAGGGTGAGGGTCGCCATCGTGGGAGCGGGGCTGGCGGGACTCTCCGCAGCAGTGGATCTGGTCGATGCCGGTCACCAGGTGGATCTTTACGAGGCCCGGCCCTTCATGGGTGGCAAGGTGGGCAGCTGGGAAGATCCCGAGGGCAACCACATCGAGATGGGGTTGCATGTGTTCTTCTTCAACTACGCCAACCTCTTCGCCCTGATGCGCAAGGTGGGGGCGTTCGAGAACCTCCTGCCCAAGGACCACACCCACCTGTTCGTGAATGCGGGTGGGGATCTGCGCGAACTCGATTTCCGTTTCCCGATCGGCGCCCCCTTCAACGGTCTCAAGGCCTTCTTCACCACCCCCCAGCTCGACTGGATCGACAAGCTGCGCAATGCCCTGGCCCTGGGCACCAGCCCGATCGTGCGCGGACTGGTGGATTACGAGGGGGCGATGCAGGTGATCCGCGATCTCGATCGGATCAGCTTCCAGGAGTGGTTCCTCGGCCATGGAGGCAGCCTGCGCAGCATCGAGCGCATGTGGAATCCGGTGGCCTACGCGCTGGGTTTCATCGATTGCGCCACGATCTCGGCTCGCTGCATGCTCACCATCTTCATGATGTTCGCGGCCAAGACCGAGGCCTCCAAGCTCAACCTGCTCAAGGGGTCGCCCCATCGCTGGCTCACCGGCCCGATCCTGGCCTATATCGAAGCCCGTGGCGGCCGCCTGCACCTACGCCACCGCGTCAAGGAGGTGCACTTTGAGGAGGCACCCGCAGAGCCCGGTGATTCGGCCCTTGCTCCGCTCACCCGGGTCACGGGGCTCACGATGGGAACACCGGCGGGGGATCTGAACGTGCAGGCCGATGCTTATCTCGCCGCCTGTGATGTGCCCGGCATCCAGCGCCTGCTGCCGCAGGCCTGGCGCTGCCACGAGGCTTTTGATGCGATCTACCGGTTGGAGGCCGTGCCGGTGGCCACCGTGCAGCTCCGCTACGACGGCTGGGTCACCGAATTGGGCGATTCCGCCGAGGCGACCGGTCGCCGGGCCGACCTCGCCCATCCGGCCGGTCTCGACAATCTCCTCTACACGGCAGACGCCGATTTCAGTTGCTTCGCGGATCTGGCCCTGGCCAGCCCGGTGGACTACCGCAGGCCTGGCCTGGGCTCGCTGCTGCAATGCGTGCTCACCCCGGGCGATCCCTGGATTCCCAAAAAGACCGAGGAGATCGTGGCCGCCACCGATGCCCAGGTCCGCAGCCTCTTCCCCTCGGCCCGCAACCTGACGCTGGTGTGGAGCAACGTGGTCAAGCTGGCCCAGTCGCTCTACCGCGAGGCGCCAGGGATGGAGCCGTTTCGCCCGGATCAGCGCACCCCGGTGTCCAACTTCTTTCTGGCGGGCAGCTACACCCGCCAGGACTACATCGATTCGATGGAAGGCGCCACCATGAGCGGGCGTCTGGCTGCGGCCGCGATTCTGGACCGCCCGGTTCAGCTCGCCAGCAATGCGGCCGTGGCCTGACCCCTTGCACCTTTCCCCATGGGCCGTTGGCTTGAGCACAGCGTCACCACCGAGATCCAGGCCCCCGCGGATCGGGTCTGGGTGGTGTGGAGCGATCTCGAGGCGATGCCGCGCTGGATGCGCTGGATCGAGTCGGTCAAGACCCTTGATGACCCCGATCTCACCGACTGGACCCTGGCGGCCCAGGGATTTCGTTTTCATTGGAAGGCTCGCATCACCCAGCGGGTCGAGGCCCAGCAGCTGCACTGGGAATCGGTGGGGGGATTGCCGACCCGGGGGGCGGTGCGCTTCTATCCCCAGGGTCCCGGATGCACCACGGTCCGGCTCAGCGTCAGCTATGAGCTGCCGGGGGTGCTTGCACCCCTGATGGAACCCACCATCCTGGGGGGCATCGTCACCAAGGAACTGCAGGCCAACCTTGACCGTTTTCGCGACCTGGTCGAAATCTCCAGCGGCCCTGGCGCTGACCTTGCTGCTGACGGGCTGTCAGGGGATTGAGCTTCCCTTCTCGATCCCCGGCTTTGGCGGCGGCCCTGCATCTGAGGCGCCTGCTCCCGATCGCCAGCCGCCAGCCCGGGAGAACCCTCTGTCCGAACCTCCGCTCGACTCTGCCGGCCTGACTCCCCTGCTCAAGCCCCAGGCCGTGGTGGCTTCCATGGTGGTCGGCCGCCTGGATCCCTTTAGTTCGCCGTTGCTCAGTGCCAACGGCCAGCTCATCTCTGGCCTTCCAGGAGCTCCTGGAACGGAGGTGCGACCTCCACTGCTGTTGCCCGAAGCCTTCCGCTTCAATGGTGTGGTGGCATCCAGTGGTCGGCCGAAGGCTCTTGTCCAGTTCGAATCTGTGAGCGGCAGTCTTGCTCCCGGGGATCAGGGTGGCCGCTCCACCGATCTTCTGCCGCCTGGTTGGTCTGTGCAGGCGGTGGACGTGCAGCAGGGGCGTCTGGTGCTGCGCCAGGCCGACCGCACGATCACGGCTGAGCTTTGAGGGGTTGCCTCAGTCTTGTTCGCTGAGGGCCCTGCAGCAGGCTGCCACCAGTCCGTTGAGGTCATGGGGGTCCGCTTCGGCGTCCACCCGGCCCAGCTCCTGGCGGCAGCGGGCCGTGGTCTGGGGGCCGATCGAAATCACGGCCACGCTGTCCAGCCGCTGGCGCCAGTCGCTCCCGAAGTGGCGCTGCAGCAGCTGGCAGGTGTGGCTCACCGTCTTGCCGCTGCTGAAGGTGATCGCATCCAGGTCGCCTCGCTCCAGAGCCAGCAGGGTCTGCGAGGGCAGGGCCTCAGGGCAGCGCGTTTCGTAGGCGGCCACTTCCACCACCCGGGCACCGGCTTCGCCGAAGGCCTCCGCCAGCACGGTGCGGCCGCCGCTCTGCACCCGTGGCAGCAGCAACCGCAGGCCCCAGGCTGAGACAGGGAAGTGCTCGATCAGGCTGTCGGCGACATAGGCAGGAGGTACGAAGTCTGCAGGGGCGCCGAGATCCTCCAGCTGCCGGGCCGTCTTGCGGCCCACCGCGGCGATGTTGAGGCTGCCGGGGAGGTGCGCCAGGTCGCCGCCGCGGCGGCGCAGCCGCTGTTGCACCGCCTCCACCCCGTTGGCGCTGGACAGGATCAGCCAGTGAAAGTGCTCCAGTTCCGCCAGGGCGTCGTCGAGCGGACCCCATTCATCGGGGGGACCGATCACGAGGGCCGGCAGATCCACGACGCGCGCTCCCATCGCCTCAAACAGAGCGCGAGCTTCCCCCAGCTGTTGCTCCGCCCGGGTCACCGCCACGGTGCGGCCCGTCAACGGGCTGGCAGGCTCCAGCTTCACCAGCGAGGACGCCTGCTGGCGCAGGGCCTCCGCTGCCGAGGTCTTGCCCTGGCTGGTAAGCAGGGCGATCGCCTCACGGAAGCCCTCGCGGGCTGCGGGGATGTCGCCCATCAGCAGGGAAACCACGCCCAGGTTCTGGTGGGCCCCTGCCTGGCTGCTATCGCAGGTGATCGCTCGGCGATAGGCCGCGGCGGCGGCCTCCAGGTGACCGCAGCGCCGTTCGATCAGACCGAGCTGGATCCAGCCCGGCGCCAGTTCGGGAGCGGCGCCGGTGGCGGCACGGGCCAGTTCGAGGGCTTCGCTCAGGTGGGATGGCGTGGCGGAGGGTCCAGCGTTCTCGGCTTGTTGCAGCAGCAGCGCCGCCAGATTGTGAAAGGCCGCCAGTCGGACCCGCGCCGGCAGGGGCTGGGTGAGGGCTTCGCGATACAGCGTGGTGGCCCGCTGCGGCTGGGATGGCGCCGTGGCGATGGCGAGATGCAGCAGCAGCTCGTAGCGCTCCGCCACCGCTTCAGCGGGGCACTGGGCCAATCCCTGCTTCAGCAGGGACAGCCCCCGTGCCGTGTTGCCGTCACTCACCTCGAGGGCGCCCAGCTTGGCGCAGGCGTAGGGGTCGCCGGGCTTGCGGCGCAGTTCCTGCTCCATCGCCTGGCGCAGGCGCTGGGCCTTGCGTCCATCGGCCAGCAGTTCCGGTCGGTAGCCGTCGTGCAGCAGGGCCGGTTCCGGACAGTCGGCAATGCGCCAGTGGGGCTCCTGCGCCATCAGCGCCATCACGCTGTCGTCCACCAGGGAGTGGTAGGCCTGGCTCCAGTGGATCGCCGGATGGCGGCGGAACAGTCGGCTGACACTGGAATAGGGCGACTGACTGGCCCCCTGCTCCCGTCGCAGCAGGTTGATCAGCAGCAGGTCGGGCTGCTCCATCAGTTGCCGCAGAGCGGGAATGGCCTCGGGGAGCAGCACCTCGTCCGCATCGAGAACCAACACCCACGCGCCCCGGACCCACTCCAGGGCGCGGTTGCGTGCCGGTGCGAAATCGCCGGGCCAGGTGATCGGGTGCACCACGGCGCCACACCGCTCGGCGATCGCCACCGTGTCATCGGTTGAGCCGGTGTCCACCACCACCATCTCGTCGACGAAGTCCCGTACCGAGGCCAGGCAGCGCTCCAGGCACGCGGCCTCATCCCGCACGATCATCGAGAGGCTGAGCTGAGGCTCGGTGCCCATGGCGGTGGGTAGGGACTTGGTCACGGTTGGTCTGGAGCGAGGCGGAGGGGCGCCAAGGCGCTCAGTCGGTGAAGGACCCAGCCTGGCTTCCTTCTCCAAGGCCGATGGCCTCCAGGGCGTAGCGCTGGGCCAACGGTGTCTGGGCGGGGCAGTAGGCGGCGGGAATCTGCGGGTCGAGCTCCGCCACCAGGCTGTCCCAGCGATAGGGGCTGCCGTAGACCACCAGGGCAGCCAGCCGGCCGATCTCCTGAAGTTGCTGGATTGCCTGCTCCCACGGCTCCTGACCGCCGGCGCCGCCGGTGAAGGGATTGCCGCGCAGGAACAGCTGCAGCAGCACCGCTCCACTGCCCAGGCTCTCCAGGTTGAGCGGATGGCGGGGATCCTGGCTCCAGGGGGAGGGGCTGCGAGGTTCGAGCAGGCGGCTCCGGAAGCCCGCTGCTGCCGGCAGGTTCAGGGCTGGTGCCCCCAGCGGCAGGGCAGGGCATTGCAGGGCGTTGTCGATACGAATCAGGTTGCAGCCTGCCGCGCTCGGTGTGCCCTGCGGGCGGACCGTCAGGCGGCCGCCGCGATGCTGCAGACCGCCCTGCACCAGCTCCCTGGCCAGTGCCCGGTGCTCAGCCCGGGGGCCCTCGCTGAGGCGCCGGAGTGGCAGGGCCACGTCTGCACCGGAGGGCTGCTGAGCCGCGGGTTCCGCGACCGAGGCCAGGGCGCGCCGCCGCCGTTGCTGGCTGGCTGCCAGCCGCTCTGGCGACAGGCGGCCCTGCTGCACGGCCTCCAGGATTGCGTCGATGGCCGCGTCGGCGTTCTCCGGCATCAGCACCAGATCCGCCCCGGCGACCAGGGCCAGCACGGCGGCCTCGGCCCCGCCGGTGCGGGCCGCAATCGCCTCCATCACCAGGGCGTCGGTCACGATCAGGCCCTCGAAGCCCAGCTCCTGGCGCAGCAGTCCGTCCAGGACGGCCGGCGACAGGGTGGCAGGCTGCTCCCTGTCCAGCTCGCTCAGCAGCAGGTGGGCGGTCATCACCGAGGCCACTCCAGCGGCGATCGCGGCCCGGAAAGGCGGCAACTCCACCTGCTCCAGCCGGGTGCGCTCGTGGTCGAGGCGGGGCAGTTCCAGATGGGAATCCTCGGCCGTGTCGCCGTGCCCCGGGAAGTGCTTGGCGCAGCAGAGCACCCCCTCGGCCTGGGCGCCGCGCAGGAAGGCCGTGGCCAGGGCCGCCGCGGTGGCGGGATCCTCCCCCCAGGCGCGCAGGTTGATCACCGGGTTGGCGGGATTGTTGTTGACATCGCACACCGGCGCCAGCACCCAGTTGAGGCCCAGCTCCCGGGCTTCGGCGCCCGTGCAGCGGCCATAGCGCTCGGCAAGCTCCTCGGCTCGCCCTGGCTCCCGCTGGTAGAGGCGACCCAGAGTGAGGGGTGGTGCCAACCAGCTGGCCCCCTCGAAGCGCTGCCCCACCCCCTCTTCCACGTCGGCGCAGAGCAGCAGTGGCTGGCCTGACCAGGCCTGGAGCTGGCGGCAGCGCAGACCCAGCTCGGCGGCGCTGCCGCCCAGCAGGATCACGCCCCCCACCCCCTCAGCCAGAAGGCGCCGCAGGGTGGCGTTGTCGAGCTCCCAGCGGGGATAGCGCCGCTGATCGTCGCTGAGGTGGCCGCTGCAGCGCACCACCAGCAGCTCGGCCACCAGGCGCCGCAGGTCCTGCTCCGTGGCCGTTCCAGCGCCAGCCCCGGCCGCCGTCATGGCGCAGTGCCGTTCTGGTCCTCGGGGGCCTCAGTCAAGGGTGGCTCACTGTCTTTGCTCAGCCGTTCTTCCCCAAGGCGGTTCAGCAGACTCAGCACCGTGGTCCCGCGTTCGAGGCCACGATCCAGTTGGAACACCACCTCGGGTGTTCGGCGCATCTTCAGCCGGCGGCCCAGTTCGCCTTTCACGTAGGCCGCGGCCGACTGCAGGCCGGCCATCGCCTGGATGCGGTCGTCGTCGCTGCCGAACACGCTCACGAAGATCTTGCAGTGCTGCAGATCGCCGGCCACATCCACATGGGTGACGCTCACCATGCCCTGGCTGACCCGTTCGTCTTTGATGCCCGTGATCAGGAGCTCGCTGATTTCGCGGCGGATCAGGGCCGCCACCCGTTCCACCCGTCGGCCCTGTGCCATGGCTATGCCAGAGGTGCTGTGGTCACCATCGCACGCAGCACCAGGCCCAGACTGAGCAGGCCGCTGATCAGGGCCCCCACCAGGGCCACCGCCGTGACCGGATTGCTGCGTCGCCGTGCCAGCGGCTCCACCACCGAATTGATCACCCCGAGGCTGAAGGCGATCAGATAACGCGGGTACCGCGTTACGTTCACGAAAAAGTCCTTCATGGCCGCCGTGCACCGCGCTCGCAGGTGCTAGCTACTCTGCCGCCCGGAGGTTGGCTCTGTCGCATTCCGGCCGCGGATCCCTCCCGCCGCATCCCGCCAGTCCCCCTTGCCCCCGGAGTCACCGCCGATGGAACTGCATCAGTTCAGACATTCGGCCTTCTGCGAGAAGGTGCGCCTGATCCTGGCGGCCAAGGGTCTCGATTACACCGTTGTGGAGGTGACGCCAGGCCTTGGCCAGCTGGAGGTGTTCCGCCTCTCGGGTCAGCGGCAGGTGCCGGTGCTGGTGGATGGCGGTGAGGTGATTGCTGATTCCACTGCCATCGCCCTGCATCTGGAGGATCGCTACCCCACGCCGGCCCTGCAACCCGTCGATCCGGTCGAGCGGGCCCGCCTCTGGCTTCTGGAAGACTGGGCCGATACCGCCCTGTCCGCAGGCTGTCGCCTCGCCCTGGTGCAGGCCGCCGCCGCCGATCCGGTCTTGCGCACGGCCCTGCTGCCGGATCGGTTGCCCGGCCCGCTGCGCAGCCTGGTGGGTGCCCTGCCGGCCGAGGCCCTCTCCTCCCTCACCGGTGCTGTTGGCGAGGCGATCGCCGGTGAGGCGATGCAGCAATTGCGCCGCAACCTCGAGCAGCTCGCCCTGCTGGTGGAGTCCACTCCCTATCTGGTGGGCGATGCTCTGTCCATTGCGGATCTGGCCGTGGCGGCCCAGCTGTCGCTGCTGAAGTTCCCCGCCAGCGCCGGAGCACCCCTGGCGGGCCGTGGCGTCACCGGTATCGCCGACAACCCCCTGCTGGAGCCCCTGTTCAGCTGGCGGGACCGGATTGTGGCCGCAGCGGGACGAGCCTGAGCTCGTACTCGGCGAGGCTCCTGGGGCTGGCCATCAGGCCCTCGGTCGGGGAGGGGTAGGTGGCCAGCCATTGCTCGCCCCTGATGGTTCCATCCGCTTCAAGCTGGTAGTGGCTCAGCACCTCCACCCGGCTGACCCTGGGTGCCGCCTCACCATGCAGCACCTGCAGGCTGAGTTCGTCGGCCAGGAACTGGTCGGGTGGCAAGGTCAGCACCTGCCGACCGATCACGCGGGTTTCCAGCAGGGATCCGTCGCGCAGGCGGGCCAGCTGGCGGTTCGGGTTCGCGGGGTCGTCTTCCACGCTGACCAGACGATGGCCCAGCACTGCCCGGCCGATCGCAGCGGCGTTCGCGGCCCGGGCGCCCACGATGCGGCCCCGGCGATCGGCGATGAAGTCGACGCGGTAGTGCAGCGGTGGCTCCTGGGCTGGCCCCGCAGGCGCTGCGGTGTCGCCCTCAAGGCTGTGGCTGGTCACCTCCCAGGCTCCCGCAAACCAGTGGGGATAGATCAGGTCGCCTCGCCCCGGCCGCGGCAGGGGGACCGGCAGCCGCCACTGCGGCCAGCTGCTCAGGCGCTCCTGCACAACCGTTCCAGGGGCGGCTGCGACCGGCAAAGCCAGCAGGATCGCCAGGATGGTGCCCAGCAGCGTTGCGGCCATGTCTGATCCCCTGATGCGGGAGCTTGATCATTACGTGGTGCTCGAGCCGGGGCGGCCTCAGGAGATCCTTGATGTGGGCGCCGCGTTGGGTTGGTTGGCGGCCCACCTCGAGCGTCTGCCTGCGGTCCCAGAGGATCTGGCCGGCCTCGCCGATGCCCGGGCCCAGGCGGAACGCCTGCTCGACACCGCCTGCGAGTTGGAGCTGGCACCGGGGCTGGCGATCCAGTGGTTCGCGGTGCGTCTGGAGCCCGGCGGCCACCGGTGAGCCGTGGTCGGCTGAGCGGTGGTCAGTTGAGCGAGGAAGTGATAGCTCCGTCGCCGTTGATCAGCGTCAGTGGTTCGCTGGGGCCGGCCTGGCGTTCCTTGAGGATCGAGGGGAGCCCGTCCAGCACCTGGAGCGCCACCTGCTCCGGGGGGCCGCTGCCCTGCACGATGTGCAGATCCGCCTGGGCATAGAAGGGGCGGCGCTGCTCCAGCAGCTCCCGCAGCCGTCCGTGCGGGTCGGGGCCGGCCATCAGCGGGCGCGGGGTGGGGTCGGCGCTGAGCCTCTGCAACAGCACCGCATCGGCGGCATCCAGCCACACCACAACCCCCTGGTGCAGGTGGCCCCAGTTCTCCGGCCGTGTCACGGCGCCGCCGCCGGTGGCCACCACCAGGGAGTGCCAGCTGGCGATGCGATCGAGCACTGCGGTTTCCAGGGCACGGAACCCCGCCTCCCCCTCCTGCTCGAAGATCGCCGGAATCGGCTGGCCGGCCACCTGTTCGATCGTGGTGTCGGCATCGAGGAAGCGGTAGCCGAGCGCCGCGGCCAGGGGCCTGCCCACCGCGCTCTTGCCCGCGCCCATCATCCCCACCAGATAGATGTTGATCCCCTCCAGCCGGCGGGCGAGGGAGCGGTGGGTGGTGCGATCGGCGGCTTCCCTGCTGATGTCTGAGGCAGAGCCCCTGAATCCGTCACGGCCATCGGATCCGGAGGAAGCGGCGGGGGGCATGGGCGGCGGGCGTCGAGCGCGGCAGTGCTTGGGATCCGGTTTCTAGGATGCACGCTCTACACAGGCATGGGCGAAAATGGCTACCGGCTTGCGTGCGCCCACCCTGGCCCCACCGGAGTCGGCTGCGCTGCGGCCGGCGTCTGCGGCATCCGTGCCCGCTGGAACGGCCTGCCCCCACGGCCGGGGCCGCCCCTGTGTGATCACACGGCGGGCCACCTTCAGTGCCAGCCACCGCTACTGGTTGCCGGAACTGGATGCGGCCACCAACCAGGAGCGCTTCGGTCCCTGCAGCATCGCCCCCGGCCATGGCCATAACTACGAGTTGGTGGTGGCCATGGGTGGCGATCTCGACGCCGATGGCATGGTGCTCAATCTCTCGGATGTGAAGCACGCCATCCGCCGTGAGGTGACCGGACAGCTCGACTTCCGCTACCTCAACGAGGTCTGGCCGGAGTTCGATCTCTCCACCCCAGCCGGTTGTCTGCCGACCACCGAAGCCCTGGTGCGGGCGATCTGGACCCGCCTGGCCCCCCATCTGCCCCTGATGGGGCTGCGCCTCTACGAAACCGCCAACCTCTGGGCCGACGTGATCGGCGACACCATGGAAGCCTTCCTCTCGATCCGCACCCATTTCGCCGCCGCCCATCGCCTGGCCCGCCCCGAGCTTTCCCAGGCGGAGAACGAGGCGATCTACGGCAAGTGCGCCCGGCCCCATGGCCATGGCCACAACTACCTGCTGGATGTGACCGTGCGCGGCAGCATCGACCCCCGCACCGGCATGGTCTGCGATCTGGCGGAGCTCCAGACCCTGGTCCAGGACCTGGTGGTCGAGCCCTTCGATCACACCTTCCTCAACAAGGACGTGTCCCACTTCGCCGCCTGCGTGCCCACCGCCGAGAACATCGCGCTGCATATCTGCGATCTTCTGGCGTCACCGATCGCCGCCACAGGCGCCTGCCTGCACAAGGTCCGCCTGCAGGAGAGCCCCAACAACGCCGCCGAGGTGTTTGCCGAAACCGCCCAGCTGGGCATGCTGCCCCGTGGGCTTGAGGTGCTGGCGGCGGCCTGAGGCCTGTCGCCGTGGTTGCCCTGTCGCCTGGCCGGAGCCGACCACTGCTGAGGCTGGTGCTGGCCGTGAGCCTGGATGGACGGCTGGCGCCGGCAACGGGAGGTGCGGCCCAGATCGGCGGCCGCGGCGATCGGCGGGTGCTGGAAGAGTCCCTGGCCTGGGCAGACGGCTGCCTGATCGGCGCCGAGACGTTGCGGCGCCACGGCACCACCTGCCTGATCCGCCAGGCCGACCTGCTGGCCCAGCGCGCTGCCGCCGGCCGTGAGCCCCAGCCCCTGGCGGTGGTGGTGAGCCGCAGTGGTGTTGTGGAGGTCGGTCTGCCTTTTTTTGCCCAGCCCCTGCGGCGTTGGCGGCTGGATCCTGGTGGCGATCCGGCCGGCCTGGCGGCTGGTCCTGGTGCCCCCGCCGGGGATCGAGCCTCCGCGCCCGCTGGTTTTGAGCGCCAGCTGTGTTGTGGCGGCTGGCAGGAGGCGTTGGAGCAGCTGGCGTTGGCCGGCCTGGAGCGGCTGGTGGTGCTGGGCGGCGCACGGCTGGTGGCCTCCCTTGTGGCCGAAGGCTGGCTCGATGAACTGCAGCTCACCCTGTGCCCCCAGCTCCTGGGGGGGGCGCACAGCTGGTTGCCGGCGACATCGCCGGTGATGGATGCGCTGCAGCGCGGCTGGCGGCTGCAGGAGCAGCGCCTGCTTGAGGACAGCGAGCTGCTGCTGCGTTATGACCGCCCCGGCCTTGGTGGCGATCGCGCGTAGGGCGTGCCGTTCAGGGCGTACGGCTTCGGTCTTTGCCTGTCCCCGCGCTCTGACCGAAGCGTTTGGCCAGCTCCTCCAGCGGCACCTCCTGCAGGCTTTCGGGTTTCAGTCCCAGCAGACGGGCCAGGCAGCGTTTCACCACCCATTCGCTGTCGTCGCCGAAGCGGCCCTGCACCAGTTCGCTGACCACGCCGAGGCTGCGGCCACTGCGGTCGGTTTCTTCGATCAGGCAGGCACTGGTGGGCCCGGCCAGCTGGCGGCAGGGATCCTTCAGTCTGCGGGCCAGATCGCTCTGCCCTCCAGAGGCGGTCTCCACACAGACCCGGGCGAGCCGCTCCTCCAGCTGCGGTTTCATCATCATCAGCAGCGGCCGGGCCAGGCCAGCCCGGGCCGGTGGCGCTGCGCCCAGCCCGCCCAGGCCACCCAGCAGTGCGGCGGCCAGGGGCAGCAGCAGGGATCGGTGCGATCGTCGCTGGGGCTGGTGCATGACAGACCGCCGTGGCTGGAACAGTCCCGTTAGTTTTGCGCCCGAACACTCGCCACCGCGGCCCGCTCCATGGCTGAGTTGCACGCCCGCTGGCACCAGTCGATGGCGGAGCTGCCTTCCGAACAGTGGCAGGCGCTGGTGGGCCAGCACCTGCCGTTCTATGGCTGGGACTGGCTGCATCAGCTCGAGGCCAGCGGCAGCATCGTGCCGCGCCAGGGCTGGCAGCCCTGTCACCTGTGTCTGTGGCGCGGCGACCTGCTGGTGGCGGTGGCACCGCTCTATCTCAAGGGGCACAGCTATGGCGAATTCGTCTTCGACCAGGCCTTCGCACGCCTCGCCGACGACCTGGGGCTGCGCTACTACCCCAAGCTCGTGGGCATGAGTCCGGTGAGCCCGGTGCAGGGCTATCGCTTCTGGTTCGCCCCCGACGAGGACGCCGCGGCACTGACCGGGTTGATGCTGGAGCTGATCGACGCGTTCTGCCGCCGCAATCATCTGCTCAGCTGCAACTTTCTCTATGTCGATCCCGCCTGGCAGCCCCTGGCCGAGGCGGCCGGCTGCGCCACCTGGATCAATCAGCAGAGCCTCTGGCACAACCCCGGCTATCGCAGCTTTGCTGATTACCTGGCCAGCTTCAACGCCAACCAGCGCCGCAACATCAAGCGGGAACGCAAGGCTGTCGCCAGTGCGGGGCTTCAGGTCACGCCTCTGGTGGGGGCGGAGATTCCCCCCCGGATGGTGGGGCGGATGCACGACTTCTATGCCCAGCACTGCAGTCGCTGGGGGCCATGGGGCAGCAAGTACCTCACCGAGGCGTTCTTCACGGCGGCGGCTGAGCAGTTGCGGCAGCATCTGGTGCTGTTCAGTGCACACCGCGGTGATCCCTCGGAGCCGGTGGCGATGTCGCTGTGCGTGCGCTCCGAGCAGGAGCTCTGGGGTCGCTACTGGGGCAGTGATGTGGACCTCGACAATCTTCACTTTGAGGTCTGTTACTACGCGCCGATTGAATGGGCGATCGCCCAGGGCATCCGCAGCTTCGATCCCGGTGCGGGGGGCAGCCACAAGCGTCGTCGCGGTTTCCTGGCCGAGCCGCGGGCCAGCCTGCACCGCTGGAGTGATCCCCGCTTCGACACGATGCTGCGCCAGTGGCTGCCCCGGGCCAATGCGTTGATGCGCGAGGAGATCGAAGCGATCAATGCGGAGTTGCCCTTCAGTGCGACTCCGCTGCCTCTCGACCAGCGGGCGGCTTAACTTGGAGCCATGGTTCTGTTTTCCCCCGCCAGCGCCGCCGATCAGCGCCGCAGCCTGGATGAGCAGCTCTCGCAGCGCCAGATTGCACTGGATCCGGCCGGTTATTTCCTGATCAAGCTGGATGCCGAGGCCGGTGAATTGGTTGCCGAGCACTACGGCAACGGCATCAATGACCAGGGGCTGGCCACCGATCCGGAAAGCGGGGAGGTGTTGAGTTGCCGCGGCGCCGGTCCCCATGCCCCCCTGGCGGTGTTCCGGGGCCGCACGGCCAAGGAGCTGGGTGTGGCTCTCACCGAGGGGCCTGGGCCCCATCCGCTCAGCCGTCTGGATCATGCCCTGTATCTCGGGCGTGAACTGCAGAAAGCGGAAGCCTGCCTGCTACAGGGAATCCCCTACATCCAGGACTGAGCGTCAGCCAGGCCGTGCGTCAGTCAGGCAGTGAATGAGCCAGACACTGCTGTCTTCAAGCAGGCTGCAGCTGACGATCGGCCACCTGGCTGCGCGGCGGTTCGGGGGGAAGGGCCGAGAGCTGGTCCTGAATTTCCCGGGTCACCACCTCGCGATATTCCTGGAAGTGCTCGTTGTGGGCCAGGGTGACGAGGAACTGTTCGAGGTTGTCCGGGTTGCAGCGGGCGATCTTGACAATGGAGCGCCAGAAACGGAAGCGGGTGTCCCGCTGAAAGCCCTGACGCCAGATCACGATCAGCAGGGCACGCACATCGGTCCAGGTGGGGAGGGAGGCCTTGCCGAAGGCTGCGGCCTTCACATATTGCTGCCAGCGTGGTTTGCCCACCTTGGTGTAGTAATGCGTCACCCGATCGATGTAGGCGTTCGGCTCGTAGAGACGGCAGAACGCATCCACATATTCGTTGGCGATGTCGCGGATCGGCCGGGTGGGCACGAAGTTGAGCAGGTTGGTCTGGTTCACACCCTTGGCGTCGGCCTTTTCCTGGATCAGCCGATTTTCCTTCTCAAGGCGATGCCAGAGCCCGGTATTGGGCAGGGCCTGCAACATGCCCATCATCGCGGCGGGGATGCCGGTGCGGCTCACGAACGTCACGATCCGATCGCCTGCGCCCTTCTTCTCACCGTCGAAGCCGATGATGAACCCTGCCATCACCCGGATGCCATAGGACGTGATCCGGTCGACGGATTCCTCAAGGGAACTGCGGGTGTTCTGGTGCTTGCCGGCGATCGAGAGGCTGGCCTCATCGGGGGTTTCGATGCCGAGGAAGACCGAATCAAAGCGGGATTCGGCCATCATCAGCATCATTTCGTCGTCCGAGGCCAGGTCGACCGACGCTTCAGTGGCAAAGCTGAAGGGATAGCCATGCTCGATCTGCCACTGCTTCAGAGCAGGCAAGAGCAGCTTGGCGTTGCGCTTGTTGCCGATGAAGTTGTCGTCCACCAGGAAGATGGAGCGGCGCCAACCCAGGTCGTAGAGATATTGGAGCTCGGCGATCAGCTGCTGCGGTGTTTTGGTGCGCGGCTTGCGGCCGTAAAGCACGATGATGTCGCAGAACTCGCACTGGAACGGACAGCCCCGCGAGAACTGAACGCTCATCGAGTCGTAGGCATCGAGCTCGAGCAGGTCGAAGCGGGGAATCGGCGTGCCCGTCACATCCGGCTTTTCCCCCTCGGAGCTGAAGCGACCTCTGGATTCACCCCGCTCGATCGCTTCGATGAACAGAGGCAGGGTGATCTCACCTTCATCCAGCACCTTGTAGTCGGCCAGCTGCAGCTCGGGTGCATCCGGAGTCGAGCTCGCAAAGGGCCCGCCAACCGCCACGGGCAGTCCCCGGGCCTTGGCCTTGGCGATCTGGGCGGCCATGTCCGCCTTCTGGACGATCATCCCGGAGATGATCACCAGTTCAGCCCAGGCCCATTCAGCCTCGCTCACCTCGCGCACATTGCGGTCGACCAGCTTCATCTCCCACGTCTGGGGGAGCAGGGCTGCCACGGTGACCATGCCCAGGGGGGGCAGCAGCACCTTGCGATTCACCAGCTCGAGAATCTTCTCGTAGCTCCAGAAGGTTTTGGGAAATTCCGGGTAGATGAACAGGGTGCGCATGCTCGGCGGGGGAAGGAGGTGTGGAAAAGGTGCTTGCGCAGTCGGCGTCCGGGTCGCCTGGTCAATGGTGCTGGCCACCCTAGGTGCATCCAGCTGGGAGCGCCGATCTCGGGCCTTCTGCTGTAATGGCACCCAAACGCTTCAATCACGGCCATGGGTGCGGCAATCTATCTGGGTCTGGTCGGTGGTGGCCTTGCTGCCGCGTTCATCGCCGCCGTGGTGCTGCGCGGCATCCGGCTGATCTGATCCGCCTGAGCTGAACCCAGCACGCCAACCCTGCGCGTCAATCGACGGGTGGTGGAATGCGCAGGCCGGCGCGCTGGGTCAGTTCCCAGAGCCCCAGCAGCACGCCGATGCCACCCAGCCAGGCAAAGGTGGCGGCCAGCCCGATGGTCATCGACAATCCGGCGGCGATCAGCCCGCTGAGGCCGCCGCCACCGAGGAAGGCGACCTGACCCAGGCCGGCCATCCGGCCGCGCAGCACCATCGGGCTGCCCACCTGGCTGATCAGATTCACCCCGGCCAGCAGCGATGCGGTCCCGGCGCCGATCACCCACGCCATGGCCAGTGCAAAGCCGGTGGATGTGCTGACGCCCATGCCCACCTGGGCCGCTCCGGTGGCCAGCACACACGCCCCCATCAGCAGGGCGGGGCGTTGGCTGAGCCAGCTGCTGTTCCGCTGCAGCACCACCCCTCCGCAGATGCTGCCGGCCGCCAGCACGCTGGTGAACAGGCCCAGGGCCTGGGGTGATGGGCCGAGGATCTCCGCTGCCATCAAGGGGGCCAGGCCAGGGTGGAAGAAGCCCGCCAGGCAGGCCAGGGCGGTGAAGCCGAGCACGTGCCGCAGGGGACGGCCGCAGTCCTTCCACGCGCTGATCAGGCTGGCTTTCTGACCCGGTCGGCTGCGCTGTTCCATCGCCCGGTTGGGCCGCAGCAGCCAGACCACGGTCGCAATCGGCAGCAGGTAGGTGGCGGCATCGATGGTCAGGGCCGCCAGGGGGCCGGTGGCCGCCACCAGCCAGCCCCCCACGGGCGGGCCCACCAGCTTGCCCACGTTGAACACCACCGAGAAACTGGTGATGTAGCGGGCCAGCTGGCCGGGATGGTCGACCACGAGGGCGCAGTACTTGTTGCGGGCCGTGAGTTCGAAGGAACTGGCGATTCCGGCCAGCATGGTGCTGAGCATCAGCAGCACCACCTGCATCGTGCCGGTCTGCAGCGGAATCGCCAGGGCGCCGAGGGTGCCGGCCAGAAACAGTCCCCACTGGGCGCGGATCAGCACCGTTTCGCAGCCGAGCCGATCGGTGAGCACCCCGGCCGGCCCGCTCACCAGCAGGCTGGGCAGGGCCAGCACGGCGAAGTGAAGGGCCAGCACCATGGGGTTGCCGGTGCCCTGCATCAGGATCCAGCCCTTGGCGGTGAGTCCGGCAAAGGATCCGGCGGTGCTCACGCCCGAGGCGATCAGGAAGGTGGTGCGCTGATGGCGGTGCAGCGTCTCCAGCAGGCCAGCTGGATCGTGTCCCGGGGGCTCAGGGGGCCGCCCGGACGCCCGGCTCGCCGCCGGAAGAACGGCCCGGGGGGCCTGGCTGGAGCTCTCCCTAAGGCTCAAGCGCCGCTCCGGTGGGCGGCGAGGGCGTCGCCCACCATGGCCCTGGCTCCTACAACTTCGCCCTCCAGGTCGTAGATGTCTGCCGCGGTGATCCGGACCGGCACCATGGTTCCCGGAGCGGCGCACAGACCCCCCACGCCTGGCCTCACCCGCACCTCGCCGTCCACCTCGGGGGCGTAGCGGGCGCAGCGGCCGAGCATCTCACCGGTGGATGGATTCTCCTGCTCGATCAGCACGTCCACGATCCGGCCCACCCAGGCGGCATTGCGCTCGGCAGAGATCGGTTGCTGCAGGGCCATCAGCCGGTCCTTGCGCTCCTGGGCAAGCTCGGGAGGCACCGGGTTGGGCAGGGACGCGGCGGCGGTGCCCTCCTCCGGGGAGAAGGTGAACACGCCCACGTGGTCAAAGCGTTGCGCGGCCACGAAGTCGAGCAGGTGCTGGAACTGTTCCTCGGTTTCACCGGGGAAGCCCACGATGAAGGTGGTGCGCAGCACGGCTTCGGGCAGCTGCTCGCGGATCCGTTGCAGCAGGCCCGCGGTCACATCGGCCTGCCAGGGGCGATTCATCGCCCGCAGCACCTCCGGGTGGCTGTGCTGCAGCGGCAGATCCAGGTAGGGCAGCACGTTGGGAACCTCCCGGTAGGCCGCCAGCACCTCGGGGGTGAGGCCGGTGGGATAGGCGTAATGCACCCGGATCCAGGGGATCTCCACCTCGCCCAGGGCCCGCAGCAGCTCGGCCAGCTGGGGTTTGCCGTAGAGATCCAGGCCGTAATTGGTGGTGATCTGGCTGATCAGCACCAGCTCCTGCACCCCCTGAGCGGCCAGCTGCCGGGCCTCGGCCACGATCGATTCGATCGGCCGCGACCGCTGGTCGCCGCGCAGCTTCGGGATGATGCAGAAGGCGCAGCGGTAGTCGCAGCCCTCCGCCACCTTGAGGTAGGCCACCGCCTCGGAGGTGGTGCGGTAGCGGGGCAGATGTTCATCACCCACGAAGGTGGGGATGGCGCTCACCTGGTTCACCCGCTCGCCGGCTTCCACCCGCTCCAGCACGCTGACGATGTGCTGGTAGTCGCCGGTGCCCACAATCGCTTTGGCCTCCGGCAGGCTCTCGAGCAGTTCCTCCTGGAAGTGCTGGGCCAGGCAGCCGGCGATGATCAGTTCCTTGCCCTGTTCCGCCAGTTCCACCAGGGTGCGCACCGATTCCTCGCGGGCGTCCTGGATGAAACTGCAGGTGTTGACCACCACCACGCTGGCCTCGCTTTCATCGGCACTCACGCCGTAGCCGGCCTGGGCCAGCAGGCCGAGCATGTGCTCGGTATCCACCCGGTTCTTCTCGCAGCCCAGGTGGGCGAAGGCCACGGTCTTCCGGCTGGACTGGCTTGGCGGGGACATGGAGGTCGCTGGGTTCAGGGTGGGCCGGATGGGTGAGAGATGGGCCAATCCACCACCCTATGCAATGGGAGAGGGTGTCAGGGGCCTTCGGCGCGCCGCCGCAGGACTGCCACAATTCCGTCAGCGCTTTCTGCCCCCGTGACGTCGAGTCTTCTCAGCAGTCGCCTCAGCAGCCGGCGGCCCAGCGAGCCCAGCCGGCGCTGGGTGTGGGTGGTGATGGCCGTGCTGGCCACCGTTGGCGTGATCGATACCGGCTCCATCACCCTGAAGCGGTGGGGGCTGCTCGGACCTTTGGTTTGCCCGGGGGGCGCCGAGGGTTGCGACAAGGTGCTCAACAGCGCCTGGGGCACCGTGCTGGGTCAGCCCCTGTCATTGCTGGGCTTCCTCGCCTATTCCAGCGTGCTGGTGCTGGCGGTGCTGGCGTTGGTGCTGCGCGGCGATCTGCGGAGCCGGTTATTGCCGGTCGGTCGCTGGGGACTGTTCCTGATCGCCACGGGCATGGCGGTGTTCAGCCTGCTGTTGCTGGGGCTGATGGTGTTCAAGATCCAGGCTTTCTGCTTTTTCTGTCTGCTGTCGGCCACTCTGAGCCTGGCTCTGTGCGTCTTCAGCTTGCTGCAGGGGGGCTGGGAAGACCGGGGCCAGCTGCTCTTCCGTGGGGTGCTGGTGGCATTGGTCGTGGCCCTGGTGGGCCTGGGCTGGGCGGCGTCTGTGGATCGGCCCGCCGCCGTCGACACCCGTGGCACTCCGCCAGCCGTCATCGCCGCCAGCACGCCGGAGTCCATTGCCCTGGCTGAACATCTCACCGCCACGGGCGCCGTGATGTACTCCGCCTACTGGTGCCCCCATTGCCATGAGCAGAAGGAGCTGTTCGGCAAGGAGGCCACCACCAAGCTGAAGGTGATCGAATGCGCCGCCGATGGCAAGAACAGTCAGAAGGAGCTGTGCGACAGCAAGAATCTGGAAGGTTTCCCCAGCTGGGAGATCAAGGGCAAGCTCGATTCCGGTGTCAAGTCGCTGGAGCAGCTCAAACTGATCAGCGGTTTCTCGAACTGATCAGGGGCTGAATCCGTCTGGATGAACAGCGCCTGCAGTCGTCTGAGGTTCAGGGCTGCGTTTCAAGGCTTCAGCTCAGTGCGATGGCCTGCCTGCTGGGGCATCCACGTGCTCACCGGTGCTGTGCAGCTCTGCTGTCCACGTTGACGGGATTCACCAGCTGCCCCACCGGAGCTGTCTGCACCGGATGCCCCAACCTCTGGACGCTGTGGCGTTGCCAGAAGGGCTGGGGCGCAGGAACATCGGTGCGGAAGTGGCCGCCACGGCTTTCCTGGCGAAACAGGGCCGCCTCGATCAGCCGTTCGGCCAGCACCAGCCGCTGCTGCAGGTTCTGGCCACGCTGCAGGGCGGCAGCGGCACTCGGTTCGAGGCCGAGCCGATCGCCTGGCTCCAGATGGGCCAAGCGCGCATCCAGGGAGCCGGAGGGCCAGAGCCCGGCCCGTTCCTGCACCCAGGCCAGGGCGCGTCGGAGACCGCTGCCGCTGCGCTCAACCCCGGCCTCCTGCCAGCAGAGCCGCCGCAGTGCCTGGATGCGCGCTCGCAACACATCCGGATCGGGCAGCGTCAACCCTGGTGCCAAGGCTTCCAGGCTGAACCGGCGCCCATGGGCGGTGATCGGGGCCGTGGCCCCGTCTGAATCCGCGGGCTGGAGTTGCCTCAGCTGCCGGGCAAACACCAGGCATTCCATCAGGGAATTGCTGGCCAGGCGGTTGGCGCCGTGGACGCCGGTGCAGGCCACCTCTCCCACCGCATAGAGCCCGGGCAGGCTGGTGGCGGCCTCCAGGTCGGTGGCCACGCCTCCCATCCAGTAGTGGGCGGCCGGCGCCACGGGGATCGGGTTCCGGGTCGGCTCCAGGCCCAGTTCGCGGCAGCGCCGCAGAATCGTGGGGAACTGTCGTTCCAACCGTTCGCCGCCCACTGGGCGTAGATCCAGCCAGAGATGGTCGGTGCGCAGCTCCCGCATCCGCCTGGCCAGGGCACGGCTCACCTGGTCGCGCGGGGCCAGATCGCCGCCACTGAGCCCGGCCACCGGACTGGCCCCAGCGCCATCAAGCAGCCGGCCCCCTTCGCCACGGACGGCCTCCGAGATCAGGAAGTGGGGAGCATCCGGCAGCATCAGGGCGGTGGGGTGGAACTGCACGAACTCCAGGTCCCGCAGTTCCGCCCCGGCCCGCCAGGCCATGGCGACGCCATCGCCACTCGACTGCGACGGGTTGGTGGTGTGGGCAAACAGGTGGCCACCGCCGCCACAGGCCAGCACCACAGCCCCGCTGCGGATCCAGCCCAGCTCCTGCTGGTGCAGGACCTGCAGCCCCCGGCATCGGCCGGCGGAAACCCATAGCTGCAGCGCCACGGCTCCTTTGAGGCAGCAGAGCCCCGGTCGCTGCAGGGCCCTCCGCTCCAGGGCTTCCACCAGGGCGCCACCGGTGCGGTCCTGGGCATGCAGCACGCGCCGATGGCTGTGGGCGGCCTCCAGGGTGGTGCTGAGCTCGGCGCCATGGCGGTCGAAGGCCATGTCCAGGCTGAGCAGGCGTTCGACGCAGGCTGGGGCCTGGCGCACCAGCAGCTCCACCGCCGCGGGATCACAGAGGCCGGCACCGGCCTTCAGGGTGTCGGCGATGTGACTGGCGAAGCTGTCATCCGGCCGGGTCACGGCGGCGATTCCACCCTGGGCCCAGCGGCTGGCGGAGCGGGGCTCGCTGTCTTTACTGAGCAGCAGCACCCTCAGCTCAGGCGGCAATTCCAGGCAGGCCATCAGGCCGGCGGCGCCGCTGCCGACCACGACCACGTCCCAGGAGCGTTGGAAGGGCGACCGCTCGCTCGAATCGTCTGCTTGCGTCACGGCATCGCCCATGAAAAAAGCCGCCGGGAGGGCCCGACGGCTTTCACCTGAGGCTGATGGTAAGGCTCAGCGGTAGACGCCGTCATTGATGCGATCGAAGCCTTCATTCAAGGCGATCGAGGGCGGGGTCACGGTGAAGTTGTCCTTGTACTTGTCGAACAGTTCCTTCTGGCGTTCGGTCAGATCCAGCTGAAGAACGTCGTCGACGCTCTCGTAGGGACCTCCCAACACGATTTTGCCAGCCAGGGTCGGATACATGCCGGGATACTGCTGGAAGCGGCGCACTGAAGCATTGTTGAGATCAACTTTGCCTGCAGACTCGGCGATCTTGTCGTCGGCCACATTGCGCAGCTCATCGGCCCAGGCTGCGGGGGGCAGCACCAGCGAAGCCATCAGCCCGATCATGGCAACCCCGCCCATCAGCCAGGCAACCAGCCGTTTCATCTCCACTCTCCGTTGAATACGGGACATTGAATCCGGGACCTGAGGCGACAGAAAGCCGCCAGGCCAACAACGTTACAGATCTCTCCTTCCGCTAACCCCGATGGGGCCGGTGGCTTTTGCAGAACTTCAGCTTTGCCTGGCGCCGGAGGCCTGGGGCCAGCCGGCTCAGACCAGACCCGAGACATGGGGGGCGAGCAGCGCCGCCAACAGAAACAGCCCATCAACCACCAGTGTGGTGAGCAGGCTTGAGGCGGCCACTCGCCAGGCCGTGCCCCGCTGCCAGATCTGACGGCAAAGCAACCCGATCGCAACGGCCGCCAGCAGCACAGTGAAGAGGGGCAGTGGCTGAAGCACCTGGCGGGCTGCGTCCTGCAGCAGCAGCGGGGCCTGCTCCGGACTGGCCTGCAGCACGATCGTCCAATGGGCCATAACTCCCGTCAGGGCCATCACGGCATCGGTGGCGGCGGTGCCGAGCAGGGATCCGAGATAGAAGGCACAGGCCAGCCGCCAGCGACCGGCCAGGCCGGTCAGGGCCAGCGGCAGGGCGAAGGCCTCAATCGGCAGATGCCAGAGCGGGTGGAGGCGGCACCAGCCCCAGAAAAGGGAGCCGGCCAGCCAGCTGCCGCTGAACCCCACCAGCAGGGCGCCGGCCTGGCTCGATCGTTCCTGCGCCTGACGTTCCAGCACCAGGCCCACAAGGAGCAGGACGCCGGTGAACAGGGCCGAGCTGGCCGGGGCGACACGCACCCAGGGAGCCTGCAGAAACACCGGCAGACTCACCAGAAGGGCCGCCAGCCAGGGCGCAGACATGGCCTGGATGGAAGCCAGACCAGGCCTCCGTGGCTCGGGGCGCTCCAGACTCCGCAGCAACGGGATCAGGCTGAGGGGACCCACGCCGGAGGGGGATTGCAGGCTGGAGGGAACCCCGATCACCAAGGATGTGAAGAAAGTTGGCCAACCTTAAAGGTGAAGCCGCCCCCGGTGAGGGGCTGCTGGCCGCCATAGGGTCGGCATTGGTGCTCGTCTTCCTGCATGGCCTTCTCCGGCATGGCTTTCGGCGGCATGCCCTTCGGCGTCGCTGTCGACCCCGCCGGGGCCGGCGCCCTCGACCTCTGGACCGCCTGCTGGCATGCGCTGGTGCTCGGGGTGGTGCAGGGACTCACGGAATTTCTGCCGATCAGCAGCACCGCCCATCTCAAGGTGGTTCCTGTCCTGCTGGGCTGGGGAGATCCCGGTGTCGCCGTGACGGCGGTGATTCAGCTCGGCAGCATCGCGGCGGTGCTCGCCTACTTCCGCGATGACCTCCGGACCGTGGTCCTTGGAATGGTCGAGGCCAGCCGCCGCCGCGATTGGAGCGATCCTTCCGCCCGACTGGGGGTGGCGATTCTGGTCGGCACCGTGCCGATCGTTGTGGCGGGTCTCTCGATCAAGCGCTTCTGGCCGGGCTACGAGACATCCGTGCTGCGCAGCCTTCCCTCGATCGCCATCGTTTCGATCGTGATGGCCCTGCTGCTCGCCCTGGCCGAGCTGCTCGGCCGCCGCCGCCGCACCATCGACGACACCTTCCCCCGCGATGGTCTCGTGGTGGGACTTGCCCAGGCCCTGGCGTTGATTCCCGGTGTCTCCCGCTCCGGCAGCACCCTCACTGCCGCCCTGTTCGATGGCTGGCAGAGGCCTGCCGCCGCGCGCTTTTCCTTCCTGCTCGGCATCCCGGCCATCACCCTGGCGGGCCTGGCCGAGATCAAGGGCGCCCTGTCGGCGCCGGCCGGTGGCGGTCTGGTGCCGATGCTGCTGGGCATTCTCTCGGCGGCCCTGGTCTCCTGGTTGGCGATCGCCTGGTTGCTGCGTTTCCTGCAGCGCCACAGCACCTGGATTTTCGTGGGGTATCGGCTGCTGTTCGGTCTGTTTCTGCTGCAGTGGGTGTCTCGCTCCGGTTTCTGAACACTGCTCTCTGGGGCAGGTTTGCTCCGCTGCCCCAACCTTCTGACCCCTACCCCCTGGATTGAGTCGTGTGGACTGAACTGAGTGCCGAGGCCACTGCGGCGGCCAGGGAGCGAGAGCCTGCAGCTGTCGCCGGTGAGATCGGCGGGATTCCGGGCCGCCAGCCGATGCCTGCGGAGGTGGCCAGCGTCGAGCCCGGCTCGATTGCCGAGGAGCTTGGCTTCCAGCCGGGGGATCGCCTGGTCAGCATCAACGGGGTTCGGCCGCGGGATCTGATCGATGTGCAGTTTCTCTGCGGTGACGAGGACCTGGCCCTTGAGGTGCTCGATCCCGATGGAACCAGACATCTCGTGGAGTTGGAGAAGGACGCCGACGAGGGGCTGGGCCTGGGCTTCACCGAAGCGCTGTTCGATGGCCTGCGCCAGTGCAATAACCACTGCCCCTTCTGCTTCATCGATCAGCAGCCGCCAGGCCGGCGCGACAGCCTCTATCTCAAGGACGACGACTACCGGCTCAGCTTTCTTTACGGCTCCTATCTGACGCTCACCAACCTCACGGCCGCTGATTGGCAGCGGATCGAGCAGCAGCGCCTCTCGCCTCTCTACGTCTCGGTGCATGCCACCGATCCGGAGCTGCGCAGTCGCCTGCTGATCAATCCTCGCGCCGCTCTGCTGCCGCAGCAGCTGAGCTGGTTTGCCGAGCGGCAGTTGCAGATCCACGCCCAGGTGGTGGTCTGCCCTGGTCTCAACGATGGCGATGCCCTGGAGCGCACCCTGCGGGATCTGGCTGGTTTCGCCGCCGGCGACTGGCCTGCCGTGCTCTCCGCCGCTGTTGTGCCGGTGGGGTTGACCCGCTTTCGGCCGGCTGGGGATTCGCTCGTGCCGGTGGATCGGGCCTGTGCCCGGGCTGTGATCGAGCGGCTGGAGCCCCTGCAGCGCGAGTTCGCTGGCCGGCTGGGCAGCCGCTTTGCCTGGCTCTCGGATGAGTGGTATCTGATCGCCGGCTTGCCCCTGCCGCCAAGGGCCACCTACGAAGATCTGCCCCAACAGGAAAACGGCGTCGGCAGTATCCGCGCTTTTCTTGAGCAGCTCGATGCCGCCACCACGGCCCTGCCGGCGGCGGTGACCCCCGCCCGTCACTACAGCTGGGTGGTGGGCAAGCTCGTGGCCGAGGCCCTGCAGCCGGTGGTGGAGCGGCTCAATGCCGTCGTGGGGCTCACTCTGACCTTGCACGGCCTCCCCAGCCCCTACTGGGGCCAGGATCAGGTGGTCACCGGGCTGCTCACCGGCTCGGATCTGCTCGACGGCGTGGCGGATCGTCCCCTGGGCCAGGCGCTGCTGCTGCCGAGGGTGATGCTGCGCCAGGGCGAGCCGGTCTTCCTCGATGACATGACCCTTGATGAGCTGTCGGCCCGGCTGCCGGTGCCGGTCCATCTGCTGGAAGGGGCGGACGATCTGGTGTCCGTCTGCCTCGGCAATCCGGTGGGAGCTGCTTAAGCTGCGGCCGACGGATTGGATTGGACAGACGGCGTGACGCGCTCCTTGCTCCTGCGTGCAGTTCTCATCGCCAGTGTAGGCCTCCCTGCAGGGGCTTCGGTGGCGCATGCGGAGTCACAGTCTGCGGCGGCTGCACCGCCCTCGACCTCGATCGCTGCTGGTGGGAGTCCCCCGGGGTCTGCGACGGATGCTGCGCTGGCTGGGGAGCCTGTTTCGGCCGTTGACACCGTTCCGTCCGAACAGACAGGCGATCCGGTGGTTCAAGCCCAGCCCGAGCCCCTGCCGCTGGCACCGGATGTCAAGGGTCCGCGGCCCAAGTCCGATCCCTCTGTCTTGCCTCCGGCCGCGACCACCCTTGATCCGGCCCTCCAGCCCCTGGCGGCCCCTGAATCCCTCGGCCTGCCGATCAAGACCGATCAGGTCCGTATCAATGAGCTCCGGCCCCTCGGACTCGGCGAGGTGGAGCAGCTGGCCGAAGTCAACAATCCCAACCTCAAGTCCCTGGCCAGCCAGGTCGAGCAGGCCCAGTCCAATCTGCGCGCCCAGATCGCCCTGTGGTACCCGAATCTCAACCTCAACGCGGGCTCCTTTCCCAGCTACACCGGTGGTCAGCAGTACAGCTCCAGCATCACCGGCACGGGCCAGGAGAGGGGCAACACGATCTCCAGCATCTGGAACATGGAGGCCAGTCTCCAGGCCACCTGGTCGCTGATCAACCCCACCCGGGTGCCCCAGATCGCCGCGGCCCGCGACCAGTTTGAGCAGGCCAAGAACCAGTATCTGATCGGTCTTCGCGACCTCCGCCTGCAGGCGGCACAGGCCTATTTCGATCTGCAGGAATCAGATGAACAGGTGCGCATCGGCCAGGAGTCTGTCCGGGCTTCGGTGGTGAGCCTGCGGGACGCCCGGGCCCGCTTCCAGGCCGGCGTGGCCACCAAGCTGGAGGTGCTGGAAGCCGAAACCCAGCTGGCCCGCGACCAGCAGCTGCTCACCGCTTCCCTGTCTGCCCAGTCGATCGCTCGCCGCACCCTGGCCTCCCTGCTGGATCTTCCCCAGACCGTGACCCCTACGGCGAAGGATCCGGCTCGGGTGCTCGGCACCTGGCTACCGTCCCTTCAGGAGAGCATCATTGCGGCTTATGCCTTCCGCGAGGAACTCGATCAGGCTCTGCTGGACATCTCGATCGCCAACAGCCGTGCCAACGCCCAGCTTGGCGAAGTCCAGCCCTTCCTCAACATTGTCAATACGTTGCGGGCTGGTCGCTCCAGCGGCTACCAGTTTGTGACACAGCCGATCCCGAACGAGATCGGTTGGAACGTGGATAACAGCATTGGCCTCAACCTCAGCTGGAATCTCTTCGATGGGGGCCGCGCTCGTGCTCTTTACCGGCAACAGAAGCAGGTAGCGGAGGAGAGCCGCTTCCGGTTCGCTCAGCAGCGTGATTCGATTCGTCAGGAAGTGGAAGTCAGTTTTTACGAGCTGCAGAAGAATAACCGCAATATCCTCACCACAACCCGCGAGGTTGTCTCCGCTCGGGAGGCACTTCGCCTGGCCCGTCTCCGCTTCCAGGCCGGTGTGACGACCCAGCGGGAAGTTGTTGATAACCAGCGCGACCTCACCAACGCCGAAGTTCGCTACGCCAGTGCCATCAGCGATTACAACCGCAGACTGGCCGAGATGAGGCGCCGCACCGGCCTCGATCAGATTGCACTCTGCAAGCCCCAGGCTCTGCCCGCTGAGAAGCCAAGCAACACCGGCGAGATTGTCGTTCCTGTGGAACCACAGCCGCTTGAGCCGGCCTGTGCCTTCAACGCCAATCCGGTCAATTGAGTCGTTTCCCCTGAGTCATGGCCTCGGCCGCTCCGCCCCTTTCGCCGCTCCGTTGGATCGATGTGCTCCGGCTGAGCCTCTTCCAGGGCTGCGTTGGGGCGATGGCGGCGGTGTTTGTGGGGATGCTGAATCGGGTGATGATCACCGAGCTGGCCTTGCCGGCCCTGCTGGTGGGAGGCGCCCTGGCGTGTGAGCAGTTTGTGGCGCCCAGTCGTGTGCTGTTCGGCCACCTCTCCGACAACCACCCGATCGCCGGTCGCCACCGACTGCCCTACATCCTTCTGGGGGCGGTTCTGTTCAGCCTTCTCGCCCTGCTTTCAGTACCGCTGGTCTTCCATACCGCCCGCCTGCTCGACGGTGGCATCGGACTGACGGCAGGGTTTTCGATCGCCGCCATCGCCGGTCTGTTCGCCCTGTACGGGCTGGCTGTCTCCATGGCCACCACCCCCTATCTCGCCCTGGTGATCGATCGCACAACCGAAAGCCAGCGGCCCCGTGCGGTGAGCCTGCTGTGGTGCATGCTCACGGTGGGGATCATCGTGGCCTCGATCGCGATCCGCCTCTCCCTGCGCTCCCTTGATGGGGTCACCGATCCTTCGGTGCTCGAGCCGGTCCTGGCCGGATTCATGCAGCGTCTGGTGCTGGTGGTGCTGGCCCTCACCCTGCTGGCCATCGCCGGCATGGAGCCTGCTCGGCTTCCCCAGAGCGTGGCGTCATCGCGCGACGATGCCATCACCCTGGCTCAGTCCTGGGCCCTGATCACCTCCAGCCGTCAGGTGGCCGTGTTCTTTGGCTTCCTCGTGCTGTTCACCCTGGCTCTGTTCATCCAGGACCCCATCCTCGAGAGCTTCGGGGGTGAGGTGTTCTCCATGCCGATCTCCGCCACGGCCCTGCTCACCACCTTCTGGGGGGTCGGTACCCTGCTGGGGCTTGTGATGGCGGGACTCTGGGTGGTGCCGAGATTGGGCAAGCTGCCCACGGCCCGGCTTGGCTGTCAGCTGATCCTGCTCAGCCTTCTTCTCCTGATGGTCAGTGGCGTGCTGGGCCAGGTGGGCTTTCTGAAGGTTGTGATGCTGATCTTCGGCCTGGCATCCGGCATCGCCACCAACAGCGCCCTCTGTCTGATGCTCGATCTCACCCTTCCCCAGGCCGCCGGCACATTTGTGGGGGTCTGGGGTCTGGCCCAGGCTCTCTCCCGTGCCCTAGGCAAGCTGGTGGGTGGTGGTCTGCTCGATCTGGGTCGGTTGCTGTTTCCTGGCGCTCCTGCCCTGGCGCCGTACCTGCTGGTCTTCGGGATCGAAGCGCTGGTGGCCTTTGCCGCCATCCTGTTGCTGAGTCGCGTCAATCTGCGCCAGTTCAGGGAAGATACGGGACGAAGCCTGAGCAGGGTGCTCGCTCTGGAGCTCGGATGACCGCATCCCCCGTTCTCTCCTCTCACCTTGATCCGGCCCTTGATGCCTTGGTCGATCGGGTGGCAGACCGGCAGCGGCGGGATTTCGGGCACATGGCCTCTGATCTGAAGGCCGACGGCACCCTGATCACGGCGTGTGATCGCTGGAGCGATGCCACCCTGGTGGAAGGCCTGCAGCGGATCTATCCCGAGGATGGAGTCCTCAGTGAGGAGGGCCGTCAGATCGTTCCTGACACCCCGAGTTTCTGGGTTGTGGATCCGCTGGATGGCACCACAAACTTTGCCGCCGGCATCCCGTACTGGGCGATTTCGCTGGCCCGATTCGAGCGGGGCCGCCCCGTGCTGGCGGTGCTGGATGTCCCCCCGTTGCGTCAGCGCATCGTGGCGATCCGGGGCGAGGGAGCCTGGCGCAATGGCAAGCGGCTGGAGCCGCCTTCCTTGCAGGCCCGCACGGCGGGCTGTGCGTCTCTGTGCAGTCGATCGATCGGGGTGCTGCAGAAGCTGCCGAATCTCCGCTTCCCCGGCAAGATCCGCCTGCTGGGGGTCGCGAGCCTCAACCTGGTGAGTGTGGCCATGGGGCAGACCGTGGCGGCGCTGGAAGCCACCCCGAAGCTCTGGGACCTTGCCGCGGCCTGGCTGGTGCTGGATGAATTGGCCTGCCCGCTCCGCTGGCTCGATGCGGAGCCCCAGTTGCTCAAGATCGGCAGCGACCAGGCCACCCAGGACTATCCGGTGCTGGCCGCGGACAGCGAAGAGAGTCTGGAGAGATTCCTCCCGTGGGCTGAAGCCCTGCTGGATTGATCTTCTCGTGCAGACCCTCTGCCTGGCCCTGGTGCTGGTGGTGCTGAGCCTGGCGGGCTGAAGTTGCCCGCGGCCCCATCAGTGGGAGCTTGCGCAATCGAAGGTGTATGGGGTATGGTTTTGGACTGCGCAGCACACCGGAAGCGAGAGCACCGGTGGAAACGCAGAGTCTTCGGTGCCGCGAGGCACTGAGGGCGAGTGCCGTTTGCCTGGAAGGGTGAAGGGTGCGTGCTTACGACGAAGGAGGCGCGAGCCACCGGTGTTGTAGG